>JAOUAE010000029.1 GCA_029861085.1 Candidatus Nitrosopumilus sp.
TTGGTGTTTCTTCAGCAGCAGCAGCATTTGGTGTTTCTTCAGCAGCAGCAGCATTTGGTGTTTCTTCAGCAGCAGCAGCATTTGGTGTTTCTTCAGCAGCAGCAGCATTTGGTGTTTCTTCAGCAGCAGCAGCATTTGGTGTTTCTTCAGCAGCGGCCTCAATGACTGGTTTTTCTGCTTTAGTTTTTTCTAACATTTCTGGAATTTTTGATTCTGGTGTAAAATGAATACCATCCTCTTCTTCAACTTTGACTGTATATGATGGAATGTCTATTTTTCTATCGCCAATCATGATGTGACCATGAATTACTGCTTGTCTTGCTTGATATGGTGTTTTAAATCCAAGTTTTTTTGTAACGATACTTTGTAATCTTCGTGAAAGTAAATCATCTGCATTTAGGTTGAGTACATCATCCAACGTTGCCTCTGGACTTACTAAACCAATTCGTGCAAGGGACTTCATTAAGATTGGTTCTTTCTCTTCTCTAACTTCTTGTCTTAATGCAAGTAATGATCTAGCTTGATGTCTTACACGTGATAATTCTGTATGTGCTTTCCATAATTCTCTTTTAGTTCTTAATCCAAATGTGCCGAGAGTTTTCAACTCTTCCATTTTTAATTCATAATTGAGAGGTCTCTTTGGTTTTTTCCAGACTCTACGTGGGTATTTTGGATCTCCCATTCAAAACACCTATTTTTTCTCCTCAACTGCTGGAGCTGCTGCTGCATCGGCTGCTGGAGCTGCTGCTGGAGCTGCTGCTGGAGCTGCTGCTGGAGCACCTGCACTCCCTTTCTTAACTGGTGCTGCCATTCCACCCTTAGCGACTCCTACTGCTCCACCTTTTCTACCTGAAGTTCTAGTTCTTTGCCCTCTAACTTTAAGGCCACTCATGTGACGATAACCTCTCCAACTGGCAGCAACCCTTTCTCTTTCAATATCATTTCTTAATGTGAATGGTATGTCTGATGTTAACAAATGTAAATCTGCTCCAGTTTCAATGTCTTTTCTTCTATTAAGAAACCAAATTGGGAATTTTGCACTAATTGGATCTAAAATCAATTTTTCAATTGCTTGCACATTGTCTTCAGTTAGGTTGCCAATATTGGAATTTATGTTAATTTTAAGGGTATCAAGAATTGCAGTAGCAAAACTATAACCAATACCCTTGATTTGGGTTAATCCTACTACTATTTTCTTCTCTCCTAGGATATCATTCCCTACAATTCTAACAATATGTCTATATTCTTGGGTGCTCAAGTATTCAAAAATTCAAGGAATCCCAGATAAAAACCATACTGGACATCAAATTAGACGATTTTTGAAATTTTCTTTTATTACGATTTAATCTTTTATGCCCTTTTGAACTAAATTATCTAAAGTCTTCATCATTAGTCCAGTCGTTACCTTGAACATTCCATTGATTACATTTACAGCACTTTTTGACTCCTCGTTGAGCATCTATGTCTACACAAAAACAGTGTATTCCTTTTCCAGTTGGATCGTGACGACAAAGTTTTTGCATGATTTTATTGGTATCTTTTTCTTAATTATCTTATTGGAACGATTTATTAAAAAAAGTTATAACATTCCAAATTCATTATTTTGTAGCAATGAATGAGACCTTTGATAGAGAAAAAATTGTAGATTGCATGTTTGATCCTATCACTTCTTCTATTTTGGCGGAACTAGAGGATGGCGAAAAAGAATGTTTATTTTTAGCCCAACAATCATCAATTTCTGAATTAGAAGTTCTTGAGAGGCTTTCATATTTGATTGAACATGGATTCATTTCTAAAAACTCTAATGATGAAAAATGCTTACTTTCTGCAAATTCTGACAAACTTACGAGTATAGTTGAAAATAGTGATAATTTTGATACGGCCATCAGTGAACTAGAAAAAATGGATAGCTACCTAAACTGATCTCTTTCTATTTTTAATTCCGTATATTCCAATTACAACTAATCCTATCATGCCAATGAGAAGTGTAGATGTCGAGATGATTGAAATGATATTTTTTTTGCTTGCATCAGGAAGTGGTCCAATTGCTCCTGTAACATAAATTCCTTCATCATTGGAACTCTGAATTACTAATTGGTAAGTTCCAGTTTCCAACACATCAAATTTTTCTTCTATAGTATCTTCATTTACTTCTTGAAAAATTATTTCAATATCTGACGGATCTAATATTTTAATGGATATTGTATTTTCTTTAAGTTCCATTACTTGAACTGCAAAGATCCCTATTGGTGTTTTCTCCATGTCAAAGTCTACTGAAATTGTAACTGTTTGTGTCGAACTTACTTCTCCATTTCCTTGGTTTATTCCCTCCAAAGTCACTTGGTTTCCAACTATTGATACTACCAGTCCTGTGACAATTAACAATCCCAAAATAACAATAATTAATCCTGATTTTTGCACAGATTAAGGCTGATTCCCTTTAGTTTAAACCTAATTTTTTCAAAATTTTTTTGTCTTGTACAAGAAAATTAGATTAGGCTAAAAAAGTTAGCTTAGGGTAAATTTAAATTAAGAATTTCATTTTTCTGTGTATCTTGAAAATTAATCGTTCCATTACTATGATTTTATTGATTTCATTAGTAATTGGATTTTCTGTAATTGCCCTTTTTCCAACTTTTTCTGATGCTCAATCTGAACCAAAAACATTTGTAACTCATTCAGGAGCTATCGTACAAACGTCTGGAGAAATTATTGATCCGCTGTATGCTGTATCAACTGTAGACTTTGATCCAATGGAATACTTACGAGATTTCAACTATGGTCAGGTTTCGGAATTACCTGATGGTACTGTCGTAAGAGAATTTACCATCATCGCTGAAGATGATAAAATCATGGAGGTTTCACCTGGTGTGTTTTATAATGTTTGGACTTTTAATGGAACAGTTCCTGGTCCTACTATTAGAGCTACAGAAGGAGATCTACTTAGAATTAATTTCATCAATAATGGTTCTAAAGAACACACAATGCATTTTCATGGGATTCATCCAGCTGAAATGGATGGAGTCTTTGAACCCGTAGGAGGTAATGGCGGACGATTTCTATATGAATTTGAGGCTGGTCCTGTAGGTGTTCATCCTTATCATTGTCATGTAATGCCACTTGAAGAACATATTGTCCATGGTCTCTATGGGGTATTCATTGTTGATCCAAAAGAAGAACGTCAACCGGCTGATGAAATGGTCATGGTCTTAAATGGTTTAGATACTGATTTTGATACTGAAAATAATTTTTACGCTGCAAATACTATCCCCTTTTACTATCAACATCATCCAATCCAAATTAACACCAATGAATTAATCCGTGTTTATGTAGTCAATATGGTGGAATTTGATCCGATAAATAATTTTCACCTTCATGGTAATTTGTACAAATATTATCCCACAGGAACTGATCTTGTTCCATCGTTATACACCGATATGGTTACCTTATCTCAAACTGAGCGTGGTATAATGGAATTTGAATATAATTTTCCTGGGAAATATCTCTTCCATGCTCACAAAGTAGAATTTTCAGAAAAAGGTTGGGTTGGAATATTCCTTGTAAGTGAGAATAGTGAAAAAAATATACAGGAGTTAGTTCGTGGAACTTAGTGATACTTCATCCAAATGGAAAGTTATTGCTAGTGGGATAATCCCATTTATTTTCATCATTCTAATGATGGTCTACATTTTTGGTCCAGGGGCTGATTTGTTAGATTTTGGAGTTGCTCTACCTGAAATTACTATTGAAAAAGTGGATTTTGTTGATTCCGAAATTCAAGCAACTGTTAGAAACACTGGTCCAATTCCTGTTGAAGTAGTTATGGCTGATGTAAATGATCGAATTCAACCAGCTGCTGTGGAGCCTGATCGCTTTTTAGAACGATTTGAAACTACTCTGGTTAGAATTCCATTTGAGTGGAATGAAGCCGAACCATATACTATTGGAATTACTATTGAGGATGGGACTAGATTTGAAAAAGAAATTGAAGCCGCCGCTCCTGCATTAGAGTTAACTTTTGATCTTGCAATATTTTTTGCAATAATTGGAACATATGTTGGAATTATTCCTGTAATGATTGGCCTATTGTGGCTTCCCTTTATCAAGAAGATTAGTAAGCAAAAATATCATTTCTTTTTGGCATTGACTGCGGGATTGTTGCTTTTCTTAGCAATCGATTCTATTGAAGAAGCCGTGGAAGTTTCCGATGAGAGTTTAGCTGACAGTTTCAATGGGACTTTACTTGTGTCAACAGTTGTAGTGTTGTCTTTTCTTGGACTACATTATTCAGGAAACAAACTAGTCAAATTAGCTGATTCTTTAAAACTCACAAAACCTGTTGTAGTTGCATTAATGATTTCTATCGGAATTGGATTGCATAATTTTGGTGAAGGACTTGCTATTGGTGCAGCTGTTGGGTTGGGTTCTGTTGCATTTAGCACTTTTCTAATTGTAGGCTTTGCTTTGCATAATACTACTGAAGGGATTGCTATTGCCGCACCAATGTCCAGAGGAAAATTAATGCTTGGAAAACTAGTAGCTATGGGACTAATTGCTGGCAGTCCTGCCATTTTTGGTGCATGGATAGGTGGTTTTGTATATTCTCCATTTTCATCAGTAATCTTCCTTGCAATTGGAGCAGGTGCCATTTTTCAAGTAATTGTTGTTATAATGAAGTGGGTTCAAGAGGAAAGCGACAAAAATCTCTCTAGTTTTGCTGTGGTATCTGGTTTTGCAGCAGGCATGTTGGTAATGTATTTGACTAGTATCTTGGTTTAATTTGGTTCTGGATGAATTGTAATTACTGAATTTTTGATTTCTGCTCTAATGATATGTTCAATCTCTGATGTCAAATCATGAACTTTTTCAATCGATAATTCCTTGTTAAATGAACAATCAATATCTATCTTGAGAATGTTTTCAAATTTCAAAGATAATATGCGTCCTATTTTCTTAATTTCTGGATATTTTTCTAATATTGTTTTAATTTTCTCTTCAGTTTCAATATCTTCTATATTGAAATTTTCAGGAACTGTTACAAATGGTTCTAAATGGATTGTGGCATGCATGATGTCTGGTAATTGCTCTTGAATTTTTTCTTCAATTATTTCAGAAATTTTATGAGCCGATAAGAGATTAATCTCTCTGTCTACCATTACGTGTAAATTACAATATGTATTTCCTTTAGTTTTATGTGTAGTTACATTATGAACTCCTTTTACACCGTCAACACTTTTTGCAATCTCTGAGATTTTTGCATCTGGTGGTATATCCTTCCAACTTGGCTCAAAATGGATCGTGGTTGCTGCGTTAGATATTTTATTTTTAATGTTTTTCTCAACACTGTCACTAATTTCATGAGCTTTTTCAAAACTAGTGTCTCCTCTTAATGAGATAGTAATATCTGCAAAAATCGTATCTCCTGATCTCCTCATAAGTATTGGTCCTGCATCAATAACCCCTTCTGTTGATATTGAAATCTCTCTAACATTTTTTACCAGTTCTGGAGATATCACATCTGTTAAATCTAATGCTGTTTTGTAAACTAGTTTTACACTTAGTATTGCCAATAACCCTCCTAAAATTAATGCTGCAACAAAATCTCCAAAATACAATCCATATGAAACCAAAATGATTCCAACAATTGCAACTAATGTGGAACCAAGGTCCATGAATGCATGATAAAAATCTGCTTTAAGAGTAGCCCCACCAATTTTTTTAATAGATCTTCTTAAGAGGATTATTCTGAAAAAATCAATTCCAATTGTATATAGTCCTCCAATTATCGCAAATAATCCTGGTAAAATGCTTGGGGGCGGACTTTGTAGTCTGTTTATGGATTCGTAAATAAAAAAACAAGCAATCAAAAAAATTACTATTCCTCCAATTAATCCACCTAACGATTCCATCTTCCCATGTCCATAGGTATGTTCAGCATCCGGTGGTTTGATTGCCCATCTTGCTGCCAATAATAAAACGAGAGTGACTACACTATCCAATAATGCATGAATGCTATCAGTAATTAGTGCTAGACTGTTTGAGATTAGTCCAAAAATTAACTCTACTAAAAATGCTGAAAATATGGCCAAAAGTGAAATCTGTAAGACTTTGGTTCTTTGAACAAACATTTTCCTTCTTTTTTGATAATTTGAATCACGTATTACAGTTTTCTAAGGGGAATGATACGACAACATTATTTGTGATAAGATTGGGTTTTAGGATAATGTTGGATTTGAAATATTTTACTTTGATGACAACTTTTTCAATGATGATACTAATTCCTATAATTGATGTTGAGGCATCAAGTAATCCTAACTTGTTTGTATCTGCTGAAAATTCTCAATTTGATAATCATTTCTCTGGTTCAATGGTGGTGGAGGTTGTAATTAGAGATAGTGATATTCATGATACTGACGAGGGAAAAGGGGAGCCTGATGTTACACTAAATGGTAAAACTTTACGGATGGTGCAGGCCACTGATGGTAACTGGTATGCGTATTTTGCAAATATTGACAAGGCAAAGTTTGCAGATTCCACTGTTGGTTTGGATGGCAAAGGCTTGGATTTTGGTTCCATCTGTACTACAACAGAAGGTACTGCTGCAATAGGTGTTGATCTTAATGATGCTGATGGTGTAGCATATCCATATGACAGTTGTAGCGGTGGTGCTTTGGATGAAATGAACAATGTTGTTAGAAAAGCCAAATCCCCCAATCCTGCGATACCTGCTGATGATCCTGATCTTCTGGGTGGTCAAATTGGTATTATGAAGGATACATGGCCATTCATTCAATTGTTTTCTTTTGATGACGTGACTATTCAATATAATCCAGGAGGAGGTGCCCAAAGAGTTGATTTGGAATATGATGACATGGCAAATATTTCATTTAATATTGACAGGGATATTTATCCGGAAAGAGCAGAAGTTTTTTTAATAATTAATGACTTTCAATTAAACCAAGATCCTACAGATGAAGATTCCTGGACATTTAATGTTGGTTCTCCTCCTTCGACATTTTATCAGGCTTATGATAATTCTGGCTCTGATGATGCAAATGGCGGAACAGGATTGGTTGATTTGGTTCCACATCTATCTGCTTTAGGATT
Organism: Candidatus Nitrosopumilus sp.; assembly: GCA_029861085.1. The sequence goes on from JAOUAE010000029.1 coordinate 7,108, forward strand.
TGAAGATAACGGAAAACTCTCTTTAGAACTTGAAAAAATCATCGAATTAAAAACAAATAGTGATCAACCAGATTCTTCAGTAGATGACGATAGTGATCCAAGTACAGTTGGATTTGAACAAATTATAACTTTAGTAGAAAATGGACCAAATTCAGGAATTTTTGAAAGCTTTGATTCAAATGATCAATCCACAATAGGAATCCTTAAAGATGCACCACGTGGTCAAACTGGACAAATTAATTACAATCAAGATTCCATTTCTGTCTTAACGGGATTTTCAACAGCTTCTGTTTCATTAAGTGAACCTGTACTGACTATTGGGAATGGTGCGGCTCTACGTCCTGGAACCGAATACCCTGTAATTTTGATAGATCCTGATCAAAATCTAAACACAGGTGCTCGTGATGATTTGGATGTATTTCGAGAAACCGCACTTATTCCTACAATAACTATTGGAAATCCTGTAACTTTAGAGAATGCTCAAAATGTTTTATTCCATACCTCCTCTTTACCTACAGGCGATGACGCAAATTCATCCGTACCTGATTTTAACTCTGACAGACTCCATATTGATACTTCAAATGTGGTAGATGCATCATATGAGATAATTTCGATAAATTTGGGAATTTCAGCCTCGTCTCTATCCTCTGTTTTACTAGATATTACTGAACCAAATACAGATGGCACAAATTGGATAAATTATGATTTGAGATCTTTTGAAAATGATTTTGATACTTCTGATTTTAGTGACGCCTCATTTTCTTTCTATTTTGGATCTCTTTCTGATCCTACACCAATTACCATAGTTGATGCAGGTGATATTTCATCATCTCAGGGATTTATTCAATTTGATGATTTGGATGTACAAGCAATTTCTGCTAAAACTGGAACTGTATTTCTAGTAATTGATTTTGATACATCTGGTGTACTTTCTATTTCAAATGAAAATAATGAACAGCCGATACTTTTTGATCTTTTTTCTTTTGGAATTTATAATAATGAAAGTATAAACAATTCTATTTATCGTTTTGAACTGGAAGAAACAAAAGATAATTCTTCTACTTTTGAAGGTACTTTTGAATATGCAGTGACTAATCAATTAAACATACTTGATCCTAATTTTATTCAAACTGCACAAACTATTGATGATGAGATAAAAATTATTGTAACGGATCGATTAATTGATGAAGAAGGAATTGCAATATCTTATTCAGATTTGGATGAGGTAGGTGTTTCAACTACAACATCTACAAAATCGGATATTACTACAAATTCCGGAATTGTTTCAACTACTTCGACAACTTTTCGATTTGGGCAACCTGTCACTATCACTCTAAAAGATCCTGATCTTAATTTGAAAAGTGACACTGTGGAAATATATCAAACCATCAATGATCCGTACTCCCCTAATGTTGATACTGTGGGAAAGGATGGACAGATTTTACTCGAAATCAAACTCAAAGACATTCGCTACAAACGTTGTACGATAAATGGTGTTGAACATGGAGGCTTAGGTGCCACTGGGTTTACCCTTGTTGAAACTGGACCCAGTAGCGGAACCTTTGAGGGTGTATTTAAAATGCCTTCACAAATCTGCAACAAATCTGGAACTGCATTGATTTCTTCCGCAGGCGGAAGCCTTGATGCAAGATACTATGATTCCAGGGATAGTTCTGGTAATCAAAATGTTTTTAGTTTATTGAAAAGCAAGTCTGCATCTTCTTTTTACAGCCCTCCTACATTAACCTCATATGATGTTGTAAAACCTCATCAGGGAAAAGTTGAAGAAATTATTCTTTCTGGAAGTATTGATAATCATATTAGAGGGGTGCCCTTATCTCTAAGTGTTACAACTCCTGATGGCAAATATCAGAATTTTGAGGCAACTCTCTCAAGTAATGGAATCTATAAATCAATAATTTCAATTAATGAAAATTCTTTAGCTGGAATTTATGAAATTAAATTATCTCATAACAACTCGCATGTGGATACAATTACATTTGTGGTGTCAAATCCTGAGCTTCCAAATTGGATAAAAAATAATGCAAAATACTGGTCCTCTGATCTTATGACTAATTCTGAATTTATTAAAGGAATTGAATATCTTGTTGAAGAGGGATTCCTCATTGTACCTGATGCCACTCTCTCTGCTTCTGGACAAGAGCTTCCAAATTGGATAAAAAATAATGCAAAATGGTGGACTAGTAATCAAATATCTGATGAAGACTTTGTAAAGTCAATTCAATACTTACTCAAAAAAGGTATCATTAGAATATGATCAGGTCAATTTTTCTTTCATTGAAAATATAAATACTCTGAGCTCATGAAAAAAACGAAAATGAAGTTAACTGGATTTCTAGCGTTTACATTATTATCTATTTCAATTCTAACTTATGGTGTCGGTGGTGTTGCTTTTGCAACTAGTGATCCTAATCCTGCATTACCTATCTCGTCTGAATTAGAGGTTTATTCAAATGGGAATTCTGTAACAATTTCTGGAAATGTCAGAGATTATGATTCTTCGTCTGGAAAAGGACTCACTTTTCTCGTCATGTCTCCTGATAATGCTATTGTCCAAATTGGGCAACTAACTTCAAATCAAATTAATTCTGATGGTTCTTTTGAAAAGACTTTTGTTGCTGGTGGGCCACTTTGGAAAACAAATGGTGATTATACTGTTGAATTCCACTATGGTGCAGATTCATCTAAAATTTCAGTTAATTACGTTGGTGGTGAACCGGTAATCAGTGGTCAACCCGAACCAACACCTGAGCCAGAACCAGAACCAACACCTGAGCCAGAACCAGAACCAACACCTGAGCCAGAACCAGAACCAACACCTGAGCCAGAACCAGAACCAACACCTGAGCCAGAACCAACATGTGGAGCAGGAACTGAATTGGTAAATGGAATTTGTCAAGTTATAAAAACTGAAGAACCAAATGGCGGAGGTTGTCTAATTGCAACAGCAGCGTATGGCTCAGAACTAGCACCACAGGTTCAATTCTTGAGAGAGATTAGGGATAATACTGTAATGAGTACCTCTTCTGGTATAGCATTCATGTCTGGATTTAACCAATTATACTATTCATTCTCACCAACAATTGCTGACATGGAACGAGAAAATCCAATGTTCCAACAGGCAGTTAGGGCATTTATCACCCCAATGGTTTCTACACTATCTATCATGACTTTGGCTGATGATGGTTCAGAGGCTGAAGTTCTAGGACTTGGAATTTCTGTAATTGCACTCAATTTAGGAATGTATGTTGCAGCACCTGCATTAATTGGATTCAAAGTTAACCAACATATCAAATCTAGAAAATAATCTAATTCTGTTCTAGTAGGTTATTATATTGAAACACATTGTGATACTTCATGCATGTTGAATATGAAGAATTTGAATCAGTTGAAGATCTTCTGATGTATATGGCGTCAGCTGCACCCCCAATGAAAAATACAATGCCAATTAATTCTTACAAAGGTTATGTAATGTCATTTATTCCACTTAGTCCTGCAACTGGAGAGACATATCTTATGCTTTATACAAAGGGTTCATTAGAGCCTGGAATTTATGAATTTGATGTTGCATCAAAGTCTTTCAAAAAAGTTGAAAGTATTGAAAGAGCAGACAAAATATACTTTATTTCACTAACACCAAAACGAAATACTATAGCAGATATCGCTATTGAAAATCTATAAAAATAGAATTTCCCTTTGTTCTAAATGTGATTTTGTGTTGTGTTTTGAAATATCTGGACAACTATTCACGTTGTGATTTATTGTAATTCTTTAAGATCAATACGCATAACCCGATTCCCTATTTTTATTGCCATAATACTGTCGTTACAATATAAAATTCTTAAAGTTACGGTTTTTCAATCAGGTGAAAGAATTGAAGATTGTATTAACAAATATTTTTGATTTTTTTTTTTCAAAACTAGAAAGGAGAATGGTATGCAGATGGGAAGAAGTTTGGTTGGGAAGAATTGAAAGTATGGGTGAGGAATTCTATTTTTGTTGAAAATCTATAACTTCTTTGTTTGAATTTTAGGTGCAGATACTGATCTACTTCTTGCATATTTATCAATAATTTCATCTGGTGTTCTTCCATTAAACAAATCCTTACACAATCCTCGAAGATATCTCATGATTGCCCAAGTACCCGCCTTTAGAATTCCATACATGAACACTTTCATTGGAGGTCCATATGTCTTATTTCTAAGAATAATTGGAATAATATCATTAATTACACGTAAGTTATTTTCCCAACATTTCCAAAACAATGTGAATTGTGCTTCATTTAAGTTTCCAAAATGCATTGAATTCTTTTCACTAAAATCTTGATACAGCAAAGGTGCCACTAAACCTCTAAAGTTCATCTCTCTGAAATCACTCATCATATCTATAGTAAACTGAACATCATCTGGTGTTTCATCCGGCCAACCAATAATGATTGTAGCAGCTGGAAACCAATGGTTGTCATTTAGGATTTTTGCACCTTCTCTTACAACACTACCCCATTCTTCTGGTGCAAAAGGTTTTGTTTTAACACCAAGATGTTTTTTTACCATATTTGGTGCGACTGTCTCAATTCCTAAATTTGTTGCAAGCCATCTTCCTGTTCTATCTTGTTCATTGATATGTGAGATCTGTTGCATCAGTGTAGGATCTGCTGCAACTGCAGAAAATGTCATATGTGTTGTTCCGATAAAATTTGCTCCTAGTCCTTTGAGTCCTTTCCATAAATCAACTATTGCGTCTCTGTTTGGAACAAAGTCTCTGTTATCACACCCATAAAGTAACATCTCGTCAGAATGTAGCCATATTGAATCAAATCCATAATCTAAGTTGGTTTTTGCTTCATGTTGTAATCTATCTAATGGAAGATCCTTCTTTGATCGTTTATTTACATCACAAAAGTCACATCCTCTTCCACAACCGCGCATTGCTTCTATTAACGAATTAATCGTAGGTCCTTCAATAATTGGAATATTTTCTAAATTTCTTACAAAACAATGCATTAATTCTGGGGCATCATTTTTTTCTAAATCTTGAAATAAATCAACAGCTAATTCATCCGCTTCACCTACGACTACTGTATCAATTCCATGTATTTTCATTCTATCTGATTTAGCTAATTCCCATGCGCCGTTACCTCCTACTACCACCTTGAAATCATATTTCTTTTTAAGCTGAATGATACTTGCACACATTTTTTTGAATTTCATTGCAACATAGGATAATTTTTCTGGAGACATTGTTGTTGTAACTGGAGCCATACCTAGTGGATCCATAACGTTAATTCCTACAACTTTAGTATCTGGTC
>JAOUAE010000030.1 GCA_029861085.1 Candidatus Nitrosopumilus sp.
ATATATGAATAGTGCTCAGAATTAGTACTAGTGCCAATTGAGAATTCCTGCTTGAGAAAAAATATTAATTCCAATTTAAAATAATTTTAACCTTGACTGGTTTATTTCTGCCAACCAGGTATTGCCACTAGATTATCTGTTAGCATTAGAATTAGTTTTATCACTGTTTTAAATATCATAAATCATTTTTAATCTCATGGCAGAAGAACAAGAATGGGCAAATTTACTGGCCGAAATCTTTGACAAGCTTACGCAAAAGCACGCCTCAATCACTTATGATTTTGAGAATCTTGAGATGCAAGGTAAGGTCGAAAAAGAAGGCAAGACGATCCCAACAGGTACGGTTTCCCTGACCGGAAAACTGACAATTACGGCAAAATAAGGTGTAGATGTTAAAAATGAAAAACTTTGATATTCCCGCCAATTTTTTATCTTTCTTACAAGGTGGGAGGCTGAACGTCACATGTGATGGATCCCCATCAGTTAATTTTATGACAGAAGGTAGCTCTCGAATCCTTGACATTATTGACATTCCGATTGAAATTACGAAAAGGCCTGGTCTGATCAAGCAACTATCAGAGGCAAAAGACCTTGCAAAAAATCTGAAACAGCAAAGTATTACGCTTGAAGTCCGATTGCAAGGAGAGACAGTACTCAAGCTGGGAGAAAAGGCAAATCCAAAACTTGCAAAGATTGTAACGCTAAGCAGCGACATTGAGATAACTGACTTGAGAAAACTCAAAAAACTCAGTGACGTGTTCTAATCACAGGCTAGCAGGCATGTCAGAAAATGAATCACCGATAGAAATATCTCTACAATCAATCCAATCTTCTGTAAAAAACAAACCTTACAGCATCATGGTTACTGGTGCTACAGGATTTATTGGAACCCGTCTGATATCACATCTTTGCAAACTTGGATATTCAGTCAAGGGAATGTCCAGAAAGAAAATTTCAGATACTTCAAATGTAAAATATGTTCAGGCCGATGTCTTTGACGTGTCTCAACTGGAGAAGGCGTTAACCAGAATCGAGGTCGCATACTATCTGCTTCATTCAATGGAGGGAAGCAAGGATCACTGGAAGGAATTTGCGTCCCGTGAAAAGACTCAAGCTCAGAACTTCCTTAAAGCTGCAACATATGCAGGAGTAAAAAGAATAATCTACCTTGGTGGACTCGTAAATGACAGCCTGGAATTGTCCCCGCACATGAAAAGCAGAAAAGAGGTTGGAGAGATACTTGCATCTGGCAATATTCAGGTGACAGAACTGCGCGCATCACTGATCATAGGAGCCCAAGGTGGATCATATGCCATGCTAAGATATTTGGTAGAAAGGTTGCCAATAATGGTATGTCCCTCCTGGGTAAAGTCACTTGCACAGCCTATAGCAGTAGATGACGTGATACAATATCTTGCAGGATGCATGACACATGATGAGACTGCAGGAAAAATCTACGAGATAGGAGGCAAGGACAAAATGAGTTACGAGCAGCTCATGCGAGTCTATGCAAAATATTTGAACAAGAAACTGTTTGTAATAGAGATTCCGTTTCTCACCACGCGGCTGTCCTCATACTGGGTTGACCTAATAACGCCTGTAAAGGCCTCATTGGCAAGGCCGTTGATAGACAGCCTGGTTCATGATACTGTAGTTACTGATGATTCCATTACCAAGATTATCCCATTGCAACTAAAGTCTGTAAGGGAGTCAATAGATATCGCGACAAAGGAAATCAGGGAAACCCCACCCATCACACCCGTTAGAGAAGAGAAGACAGGATTTAAGATTAACCAGAAGCTTTTGCTTGCATCACTAATCGCAATGACAATATTAGGAACCACCTACTATTGGCTGGATGATCGGACTGAACTCTTTGAACCCATTTGGATTTTGGCAGGAGTGCTTTGGTATATCGCAATAATAGCGGCAATTGTCTTTGTCAAAAGCAAAACAAGGTTGGGATTTCTTATTGGGGGAATACTCTCGTGGATAACCTTGGCATTCTGGCTCTTTGACAACTTTTATGTCGTGTTTGAAACTTCGCTGATAATTGACAAGCCAAACGAACTGATAACAATCAGGAATTTCATCTGGGCTGCATTGTCATCTATAGCTGTAATCGCATCACATAATACGTTTCACAAAATAATTGACTATCAGTACAAGGGAAAGCCAATATGATCATGCTCTATTTTTCAAGACTTTCGGCATACCATGCTTCCACTGAACTGATGCATTTCACATATTCGTTTTTCTCATCTAATGCATCAGAATTTTCATAATTATTTTCACAGTGATTCAAACCTGCTTGGTATGTCTGCTCTAAGTTTTGTGATTCATCAAAAGGTGTTTCTATAGACATTGGAAAGGTTTCTGAGACAATGGCATTTATGATAAACAATGCTGCCAAAAATAGCGGCATTCCAACTGCAAGTATGACAAAAATTTGTCTCATGCTGTTATAATGTCGGTATCGCTAAAATAGGACATCATTATTTTGAATTTTAAACTTAGCACTAGTTGAATAGTTTATCACTATGTTAAATACTCCAAAAACCTGAATGATTCATGAAAGACACATACAAAAGTTTCATGGATGAAATCTGGAGCCAGTTTCCGGGACTTTCTGATCAGGCATTGACAGATCTCACGGATCACAATATTCTCTGGTCATTAGACGAATACGTAAAGGCTGGATATGTCAATTTCAAAACAGGAACAAAGGAGTTGTACAGACTGAGCATACTGCTTGAAAATTACGCTGTAAAGCACCATGAACCGCTATTGTCAACTTTTGAGACTGAAGAGCGCTACAGATACGTAGAGGACAGATACGTTGAGATTCTAAAAAAAGTCCCAAAGGCATGGATAATAGGGGATTTTAAGAACTCACTTTTGGCCCCACAACCACCAGAAACGACTGAGGTAGTAAGCTGTGATGGAACAAACATCGTAGACATGTGGATAGTGGTTACAAACGGACCAGAAGGCCCATTCGGATTGGTTGCAGAAGATATTGGAGATAAAATGTACAGGGGATTCTTTTCAATTAGTCCAAAGGTGATAGGAAAGGCAATTCAGACCATCAATGAGGCATTAATAATTAACATTGATATGTCAAAAAAATAATAGATTTCAAAACGTGATAACTTTTGAAAAATAATCTCTACCTATTTTTTTAAAACCAATTTATGATGAAAAATATTACCACTAGAATATTTTTTTGTTATTAATTAAATAATATTTCAGAGAACATTGTTTATGAATCAAAAGTATTCAAGCCGAGAAGCATTATTGGCAGACTGTCCTAACTGCAGACAGCCTTATCTCGTACTGTTGAAATCTGCATCAGGGAAAAAAGGAGAGGACTTGCTGGCATGCAAAAGCTGTAAGCTGGCGATATTTGCAGAGGAACTGAAAAAGAAACTGTTTACTGTTTGATGAGGGGAATAAAGAACATGACAAGTGATAGACAATGCCACATGTAGTTTTTGATAAAGAAATTGACCTTGAGTCTTTCTCTAAAGAATTCAGAGAAATGATGATAAAGAAGCCATTCTTCATAAAACTGCTTAACGTCTATACAGACAGGGAGAAAAGAACCGTATTGGTTCCCGCAGTAGTGATTGACAAACTGCATCAGCAATTTTTAATTGAGATTTCCACCAGAAAAGACAAAACCACAATCAGGCTATTTCCTGGAACGGATCCAGAAAAGACAGACGGCATCAAGATGTCACTGGGTTTGACTGCAAAAATAATTCAGGAGATGAATCCTAATCACAAAATCACAAAAACAAACATTGACGCATTCTTGTTTAAACCAGAAGCAAATAAAATCAATGTATAGTGAGATATTTTTGGAGTTTGTCTTATACTATTGAGTTATCTCATGGAAAAGATCTACAGAGTTTGATTTTATCGCCTCGTTGATTGCCTGACGGGTCATGTTGTGGGATTGCCTGTGCAGATCACTTTTCATATAATTTTTGAATGATTCCTCGTCCCTGAACCGAAAAATTCCTCTAAACTCGTTTGGATTTTTCTTGCTTCTCAAAAACTGCAGCCCTAAAAATCCGTCAACTGAATCGACTTACCTGCTTCTTTCCTTAAATGACATCTCAAGTTCATTGGATATATCTTGGCTGATGTTAATTTTGGATATGGCGACAAAAACCATGGCTTGGAATTACATTTCTCTTTTAAATATCTCTTTACGTTTTCTTGGTTGGGTAAAAATGGAATTTCTAGATGATGAAGCAATTGAGAGATTAGCCAAGAAAATTACAGAAAAATATTATTCATTTGACAAGGGTGCCTTGAGAAGATGAGGGGCTGAATGCAAAGAAAAGACTGCCTACAGTACCAAAAAGACGCTGCAAAGACTCAGAACATGCGTCGAGCTGGATGACCTTGAGAGATTTTGCAATTACTTGGAGTGGCTTACAACAGTTATGACTTCGAGAAAAATAAAATACAATGTGATATTTGATCATACTGAAATCTGCTACAAGGCAATCAAATCAGAATGGATCAAAGAGAAAAACAAGTTCAAAAAGAACTCTGCTGCAAAATATGTTCATTTTATGAAAGAAGGATTGGAGCATCTGAGAAACAATGCCCCCACACCAAAAAAAGATTCGATAGTTGCAGAATAGTTGGAATCACATCTTTTGTTTATGATGAATTTTATGAACATATTTTGAAAATAATTGTGAAAACATACTGTTATCACTAGAATAATTTCTTATCACTAGTTAAATATCATAATGCAAAACAATCTATGAAGGGTTTGGTTGTCGCCTGAAAACAGCAGTTTCAGGCCTTAAACCAATACTGAGACCAAAGTCGCCTCACCCGCATTGGAATCAGAGCCAAACTGTCGCCATTATACTCCTCCTGTTTCTGGCCTTAAGTTTTGAAAACCTTTTTTCAATTTTTTATTGTTTTACATGAATTTTTTGAGCGGGAAAAAAATTCTACCCAGATTCTGCTGGGTAGAAGTTTCTAAGGTCTTCACATTCGAGAGGAATGCTAGTCTATATTGTCTTTCATTTTATAAAAAACCTCTTTGCAATTTTTACGGGTTAGCACCAGGTTACTCCATCTCATTTTTCATTTGTCTTTGTTGCTACCACTTTGCCATTCTAATTCCTCCAGCAACAGATACCAACCCAATCAAGATCCACACCATTGTGTCGTTCCAGTTAAAGTTACTCCCAATGTTGACCCCCTTCTTTTCTAGTATGTACTGTCTAACTGCCTCATGAGATTTGTTTCTGAATTGTGGAAGGTTTTTCATTGTGTGTAATGGACAATATTATGATTTAGCGTCTTTGCCTCTTTTTTTACTAGGTTTTCTTCTTTTGTTTGTAGTCTATCAACCTAAAAATACAATTCCCTGTTCTGGACACGATGATTAAGTAAAAGATTATTTTACAGATGTAAAGATAGAACCATACAAAGGGAGAAAAAATTATTCACTCCAAGTTTAATGGAATAGAAATACTACCAAAGTCCTCATTGATTCTAAAGAAATACTCTTTTGCAGAATCATACTCAAACTCGGTTCCACCATATCCAATGTTTGGACCAAAGAGCATGTTAAACTCTTTAGAATCCCCAGGATTCATTACAATTTGTCCGCTTGTAAAGTCCATTCCAGAATATTTGAAGGCCTTTTCACCATTCCAAGCATCATAGGCGCATATTTGGGGACTGGTACAGTTTATTGCCGTGATTTCGGAGCTGGTATTCTCTGCAAGCATACGAACTGATAATATGGCTTGTCCAGTTGGAGTGATGTAAAATTCATTTCCTTCAGAACCAATACCTTGCCAATAATATGTGACTGGTCCTACATCAAACTTTTCAGCATCCATTTTGTAAGTGTGTAAAGTCATAGCCTTTTTGATTGGCTTTTCACAATCGATTCTCTTGTATGCTGTAACAATTTCTGAGCATTTATCCAATTCTGCTTGTAGTTCTGCTAATTCTGAATCCATATTTTTTGGTTTGGCAGATGTCATTTGTTCTGTATCTGCATTTGTAGAGACAGATACTAGTCCAGATTCAATCAAATGCTGAATGCCATTTACAAATTCACCGTCAGAGATTGTTCCGTCTGCCCACCAACCGGCGTTACTTTTTACCCAAGCTGGAACGGCATCAGATGTTTGAGATGATGTGTCAGTTGGAGATACTGTTATGATTCCATCCTTAATCAAAAATTCTATCCCTGAAAGAAATTCACCATCAGAGATTGTTCCGTCTGCCCACCAACCGGCGTTACTTTTTATCCAAGCTGGAATTTCATTTTGGACAGACGTCATAGGTCGTACAGCAGGATCAAGAGTGTTTAAAAGATCATCCATGTTTTGGCCTGAAATTTTTACAACTGCAGCTGAAACAATTTCAGAAGTATTGCCATCAGGTAATGTAAAATCAACATATTTTGCATACAGTACATCGCCAGGATTAGATACCAGTCGATTTTTTGCGGTTTCACCAGAATCTGCAATGTATACAGTCCCTTTGAAAATTCCACTATACACCCCATTCTCTATAACTTGAATTTCTAAGCCATCAGGAGAAGTATCAGACCAAACAGTAATTGTAAACTTGTCAGCAAAATTAGGATATTCTTTTTTATTCATATCGTCGTCTTTTACATAAATATCAGCAAAGGAATTGCTTGAAACAACATCATGTTTCCAATAAATTGTTCCAACATTAGAGGAATCTGCAAATGCTAAAGGAGTGACAATAATCAGCAATGGAAAAATAATTACAAGTTTGTTCAATAATAAAATTTGATATTAAAGATATTTAAAAAAAGCAGTCATTTTGAACTAGTGCTAAAATTAAAATTCTGAAGAACTATAGGATTGAATTACTTTAGAAAATAAAATATTGAAATAAACTCAATAAAAATAAAAAAAGTGTTTATCCCAAGTTTAATGGGATAGAGTCACTACCATATGATTCATTGATTCTAAAGTGGTAATCTTTTGCAGAATCATACTCAAATGTTGTTCCACCGCCTCCGATGCTTGGCCCAAACATCATGTTGAATATTTTAGCCTCTCCTGGTTTTAGAACTACCTGACCGTTTGTAAAGTCCATTTGGGAATATTTGTATACATCATCACCATTTGTAATGTCATAGTTACAAATTGCAGGACCTGTACAGAAAAGTGCCTCATTTTTATCAGAACCAGTATTCTCAACCAATATTCTAAGATTTAACAATGCTTGGCCTGATGAAGTTATCTCAAAAGTATTTCCTTCAGTATCTAATCCTGTCCAATAGTAAGTAACCGGTCCAACTTGAAATTGTTGAGAATCACTTTTGATTTCATATGCAATGATCTCAAGTTTTGCATTTCTTTCACAATTTAGTCTATCATATGCTTTAGTGATTTTGGCACAATTATCTAATTCTGCTTGGAGTACAATTAACTCTGAATCATTGACAATAGCAGATTCCTGTTGTGCAGGTGCACTTTCAGAACTTGAAACATTAACAATTCCAATTTTTATAAGATGTTGAATGCCATTTACAAATTCACCGTCAGAAATTGTTCCGTCTGCCCACCAACCGGCGTTACTTTTTATCCAAGCTGGAACCCCTTCTTGCGTAGTTTCAGTAGATACAGTTGTTGGAGGTATTGTCAGTATTCCTTCTTTTATTAGATGTTGAATGCCTGATACAAATTCTGTCTCAGAAATTGTTCCGTCTGCCCACCAACCGGCGTTACTTTTTACCCAAGCTGGAACTCCTTCTGCTGTAGCAAATGGAGTAATTGATCCAGCTAGGAGAATTGCGGAGATTGCAATTATTGTTGCTTTCATTGAGAATAATTTGCATTGATGGTATATAACCTGGTTCTAATTTATTCCCTAGTGCTAAAATGTACTGTTAGATATTGTAAGAAAACTAGTGGTAATTCGATTTTTAACTTTTTGGCTTTATATGCAATTGTCAGAATCTGAAATGGTGAGTAGAGATTTTACACATTTGAATGCAGATCAGATACAAGTTACCGAAAAAGCCACTGTCAAGTTTGTATTGGATAGGTTTTCCCAGGTAAAAAAAGCAAAACGAATTAGAGAACTAGTTGAATTTCAGGCCATGAACAAGTACATGCTGATGGTTCACAATCAAGAAGAATTAAAGATACTTGGAAACCTGGTTGCCAGTCATAAAAAAATTTCATTATCGGATATTTTAGACAAATATGAAGAGCGCCTCAAAATTGCTCTTAGAAAGGAGCCTACAATAAAGACACATCTCAACGTAATGATGCATATTTTTGGATATTTCTCAAATCATTTTAGTCAATCAGAAAAGGATCTGTTTAATGAATTGTTACGCCAATTCAAAGGGGGTCAAATTACTACTGGTAAAATGTTATCCGAAATTGGCCCATTAATTTACAGATTCAATAACACATACTTGGCAAGGCAGACATATTTTTTGTTGTACGCAGACACAAGACCTGGAATTTTATTTGCAGTTTTTAATAATAAAAATTAATTTTTTAAGAATAAATTAGCACTATAGTCACTAATAGGCATTAGTTAAATACACAGTGCTAGGAAATCCAACATGGTATACATCAGAGCCAAGAAAGTCAAAGGTGATCAATATCTTTACCTAGTCAAAAGTGTCTGGGATTCAAAGAAAAGCACATCGAAGCAGGAAATTATAAAATATCTAGGCAAGGCATCCCAAGTAATAAAAAATGACATACCAGTGGAGTACAGAGAGAATCCAAAAATTCTATCCGTTTTAGCATCGCACAGCCCACAAGATATTAAAAAAAGGGAAGAGGCATCAGGAAAATCCATAAAACAATTATACAAAAAACTGACAGATGGTGACATTAACAGTAGTGTTCAAATTTATGTTGACTACGTTAAGATTTTTAATTCTGCAGACTTTTTTGATAAAATTCTAAAACCTGTAATGTTTCAAATAGGAGATGAATGGGCAAACAACAAAATCAGTATAGCAACTGAACATGTTGCAAGCAACGTTGCACAAGCGCTTGTAAAAATCATCATGGATAAAGTAACTACTTCGGGTAACAAAAAGAAGATTCTCTTATGCGTGCCAGTGGGAGAAGAGCATCATCTGGGATGCGATGTTATCGAGACATTTCTTACAGGTAAAGGATACAAAGTTTTCAACATGGGAACATCCATTCCATCCGAGTCAGTATTGCATTTCATTGAGCATAACAATCCGGATATCATTATGATTTCAATTACATTAGAAGATAATCTCAAAGCAGGGCAAAGATTGGTCAAAAAGATAAAAGAAAATTTTAAGGTTCCTGTTGTTGTTGGCGGTTATGCATTGGAACAAGAAAAAATACCAAAATTTGATGCGGAGATTTTTGTAAATACGACTCTAAATGATCTGCCAAAATTAATTCGTACATCAATCACTTAGAATGCTTTAAGAAATTCTCTATTTTTGGACAGCATAGAATCGAACTATGTGCAGCAGAATCAGTCCCTATTCCGTAACTTATAGTCGAATCTCCCACAAAATATAGTCCCCTTACTTGCGATATATCATGAGGCATTTTTGATTTCCATACCAAGCCAGGCTCCTTTACTACTGATTCTACTAATTTCCAGGCCATGGGTCTATCCCAAAGTAATGATTTTTCAAACTCAGGATAGATAGAATTTAATTCGTCTTTCATTTTTTCTACAATCTCTTTAATCTTTTTTGGGTTCTCAGATACCGAAGGATGAACCGGAGTTCCTGCAATCATCAAATGCTCTCCTGGTGGACATACTGATGGGGTGATATTTGAAATGAAGAAAAATCCCTTTGTGGTAAAATCCCCTACAGGAAAAACTATTTGCCTAGAGTCAATTTTTCTATTAAGAGCAAAATGAACTTCAACTACTGCGGTAGTCTTGTCTAATTTGTTTACTTTGTCAATAAAGTTTTGATCAAATACATCACGATCAAACAGTTGATTGATTCCCTGATATGCAGGCAATGATATGACAACGCACTCTGAAGGATGAAACATTCCATCTTTTGTAATTATTCCTTGAACTTTAGAATCCTTTACGACAATTTTTTTAATCGGTGAGTTCAGGTGAATTTGTCCATTATTTGCGATAACATAATCCCCCAAAACCCGAGATATTGCATCATAGCCACCATCATCAGGATATGCAAATTCACTTGTCCCGCCTTTGAAAGGATTTGCCCGAATCATAGTTCGTGCAAACTCGCCCAGTGAAATATGATCAGCAGTATCTGCAAATGCCAGCATGCAAATAGCTTCAAAGAAGGCATTTGTGTTAGGATCAAGTTTTTTTGTAATTTCAGTTAAAGAGAGATTGTCCCACTCTTCAGTTTTTTTTATCGATGTAAATGCCATTGGAAGTAATATTTTGAGAAGTTTAATTCTACTCCAAAACGAAATCAATGAAAGTTGAAGTAAATCTAAGATTCCTTTTGGATAATTGTGAAATCCAGTATCAGAATAAAATGCAATTTTATCTACTTTGGCAAGTTTGAGATTAGATTCAATGTTAAGTTTTTTTAAAATTTGAAAGATTGCGGATTTTTTGTAAAAGGGCATTATGTGAAATCCATTGTCTAGAATGTGATTTCTGAAAGTGGTAGACGCAGTTCTGCCTCCTACTTTGCCCATTTTCTCAAAAACTTCAACAGAATTACCACTTTTGACAAGTAATGAGGCAGTAGTCAGTCCTCCTATTCCAGCACCAATCACATAAACGGGATAATCCATACGGTTTGGAACCAAAATTTGTATTTATAATCGGGCTAACTTTTTAGTCTAGTGCTAATTTTTTGGATCATTCGAATCTAAAACAAATTTTTCAGCACAACCAAGAAATTCATCCATAACTCTAGCCATTTGCTTTTTTATTAAAAATCCAAATGGTAAAAATAACTTTGAAATACCATTTAGCTTGATCGAAACATCGATTGTCACATTTGTCCCATCAGATATTTTATCGTATGATTCAACAAAAGATGATCCTCGTATTGGACCAGACAGTATATGAACTTCATGTATTTTGGGACGGACAATCACGTGTTTTGTTTTTACAACTAAAAGACTGCCTAAAAAATGAATTTTTTCATCTACAAATATTTCATTTCCAATTGATTTTTTTATTATTATGGATTTAAAATATTTTGGTAAAATACTGGGAAAATTTTCAACATCTATACTAATTGAATAGAGTTTGTCCCTAGTCATCCTTGAATTTTTCTTTAAAGTAAAACGTATCATGCCAGGACGCCCTCTA
The DNA here is from genome assembly GCA_029861085.1 of Candidatus Nitrosopumilus sp. The sequence continues at coordinate 11,320 of JAOUAE010000030.1, forward strand.
GAAGAACTTTGTACAACAGTTTCATCTACAAGTGCTTTCGGATATAAAAAAATTCAATATCGTCATATAGTGCTAACTTGAAATTATTTTTATTTATGAGGTACAAAAATTCAAACTCGATATGTGAATGTAATTAGCACTAGACAGGTTTTCTTTTCTGGGTTAAATAATTTATTTTCTTAATTTAGTTATGCCAATAACATTAACTTTAAAAAAAACTTTAGAAAAAAATATTTTTTTCAAGGATCTAAAAAACTATTTTGGGTATGATGCATGTGTTGTTAATGTACTAGATGTTTCTATTTTATCTAAAAATTGTAGATCTGTGTTACAAGGAGAAAAGTAAATTGAATGATTTGATTCATCTCAGAAATTGTAAAAAAATTGTAATTATAACTGATCTGGTAACTGGAGAAATTGCCTGTAGCTATTGTGGCGCAGTTGTTTCAGAAAAATCAGTAGATACTGGCAATGAATCCTCAAGTATTACTGGTGAGGAATATCTAAAAAATTCAAGAACGGGCCAAAAAATATCATTGAAGATGGCAGACATGGGACTGTCAACAATCATGGAATCCAAAGATAGGGATTCAACCGGAAGACCCCTTTCTGCTGAAAATAAGAGAATGTTTTATCGCCTGAGAATGTGGGATAGAAACAGCAGACTTGCAAATAATAAATCACATACCAAGGCATTCACATTACTAGACGGTATAAGAGCAAAGCTAGGACTTCCAAATGCTGTAGTTGAAGAGACTGCCTATCTGTTTAGAAAAATGACATCAAAAAAAAGTCTTTCAGGTAGATCAACTATAGGGATTTTATGTGCCACAACATACATTGCATGCAGGTTAACTAACACCCCAAGAACAATTCAGGACGTAGCCAATGCGGGAAATATAAAAAGGAAGCAACTTCAAAGTATCTCCAGATTTATTTTAAAAGAACTTGACATACATCCTGAATCATATAACCCGATTGAATTTGTAGCAAGAATTGCAAATGCAACAAATGCATCAGAAAAGACAAAACGCGATGCAATGAAGATTT
>JAOUAE010000139.1 GCA_029861085.1 Candidatus Nitrosopumilus sp.
CCATGTGCTGAAGGACAACCAGGTGCTGAAGGACAACCAGGTGCTGAAGGACAACCAGGTGCTGAAGGACAACCAGGTGCTGAAGGACAACCAAATGAGTCATCTTCAACTGGTGAAACAAAAACTAACTAATTTTCAATTCAATCATTTATACGGTAATTATCATAAAGGAATAATTCATGGCTGCAAAACGCGACTATTATGAGGTTTTAGGAGTTACTAAAACATCTTCACAAGATGAAATTAAACGACAATACAGGAAATTGGCACTTAAATTCCACCCTGATCGTAACAAATCTTCGGAAGCTGCAGAACATTTTAAGGAAATTTCTGAAGCATATGCAGTTATTTCAGATCCTGAAAAAAAACAGGTCTATGATCAACATGGTCATGCCGGTGTAGACGGCAGATACTCAAATGAAGATATATTCCAAGGAACACAAGGGGCAGGATTTGATTCAGTTTTTGAATCAATTTTTGGCCGTGGAGGGGGAGCAGGATTTGGATTTAACCAGCAACGTGGATCTGATCTTCTCTATGAAACTTTTGTAACTTTAGAAGATGTTTTACATGGAAAAAAAATGGAAATTAAATTACAAAAACAAATCCAATGTGATACTTGCAATGGATCTGGTGCTAAACCTGGCACCAATAAGAAAACATGTGGAACATGTAATGGTCAAGGACAAGTCAGACAAACCCGTAATATGGGATTTGCTTCATTTGTTACTGCTGCACCATGTTCTGCTTGTAGAGGACAAGGCTCTATAATTGAAACCCCTTGTGGTGAATGTAAAGGACAGGGAAAGAAAAAAGGTTCTAAAACAGTTACATTTGATATTCCTCCTGGAATTGATTCAGGTGATTACACTGTTCCTGGGGAAGGAAATGAAATTCCTGATGGTGTCAATGGTGATTTGATAGTTAGAGTAAGGGTCCAACCTCACTCAAAATTCAATAGGGATGGAAAAGACATTTTTTACGATCAAGATGTTTCAATGATTGATGCTGCATTGGGTTGTGAAATTATCGTTCCAACTCTAGAGGGTACAGAAAAAATTAAAGTTAGTTCTGGCAGTCAACCCAATACTATAATCAAACTAAAAGGAAAAGGAGTCACGCATATCAATTCTAGAGGTAAGGGAGATCAATTTGTTAGAATCGTGGTAAACATCCCTACAAAACTCAATAAACATCAAAAAAATCTTCTAGACGAATTTCAAAAAACAAGTGAATGATTGGTAAAAAATGAAAATTGCTTTAGATGTTGACGGTGTGCTTGCTGACGTAATAGAATCTTGGTTAAATTACAGTAATGCAATTAGACCAAAAATTTCTAAGCATGAAATTACTGACTGGGAATTTTGGAAAAAATTTCAAATAAATCGTTTTGATTTTTATACCGAATTGAGTTCTTGCTGGAAAAATTGGTCATCTATACCTGCCACTGAAAAAAATCTCTCATCTGTTACAAAATCACTCTCAAAAATGGGTCAAGTGGATATCGTTACTGCAAGAGAGCGTTCTACTGATTCTTTTGTAAAAGATTGGTTAAATCATCACAACATATCATATGATAATTATGTGTCTGTAATTGATGGACCTATGAAAGCTGATTTAGACTATGATGTATTTATAGACGATTCTCCTCTCAATGCAGCAAAATTTCTTAAAAATAACAAAAAAGTAATTTTGTATTCACAGCCTTGGAATCAACATGTTTCTGAAAATCAGCTTCATCGAGTTTCAAATCTTTTAGAAGCAATTGAAAAAATTAAGCTCAACTAATTTTTCTCAAATTTTCTAATGGCAACTTGATGTCCCTTTTTAATATGTGTAGAATGAGTGGAATTAAGCAATTCTTCAATTTTCTCATCGTTGTAGAATTTTATATTATAACGTCCAATGACTTTTTTACAATTTGAACAATATACTTCTCTGAATTCCATTTTTTCACTTGATTAATTGAACATGTTTCTTTCATAGTATAATAAAGAAACTTATTCCAGATTTCAAAATTTTCTATTGCGGGAGTCACCCAGCCTGGTCAACGGTGTAAGGTTCAGATCCTTATCTTTTAGGAGTTCGTGGGTTCAAATCCCACTTCCCGCACCTGCTTATTCAAAATTTTCCATTTTCTTTTTGATATTTTTTAAAAGAAGATTGTTGATTGTTTCACCAGAAGCTTTGCCCCTTAATTCTTTCATGGCAATTCCCATTAATGGTCCAATAGCCCTCTCTTTTTGATTTTTAATGATTCCTTCATTTTTCTCTACAATATCTTCGACAATTCTTTCTAGATCACCTTCATTAACAGACTGAATTGAAGTGTTTTTCATAGCTTCTTCTGTAGTTTCTGATTTCCCAGCCATTATATTTTCAAATACTATCTCGATAGACTCTTTAGCAATTTTTCCTTCTTCCAATAGCTGAAACAATTTAAAAATCTCTTCATTTTTTAATAAATTTGAGTCAAGACCACTTCTTTCCAAATTTGTAATTGAGGAACAAAGGATTGATGCAACAAATGTCGGATTGGTATTAATTTTTCCAACAATTCTTTCAAATAATCCTATATATCGTGAATCAAAAATTTGTTCAGCAAGTTGAGGATTAATTTTGTATTTGGTTTCTAGCTCTTTTATGGAATCATCCCAGGATTTTGGTATATTCTTTTCAGCTTCTGATAATTCTTCTTTTGTAATAATTATTGGAGGAATGTCTGTTTCAGGATACATTCTTGCAGCTCCTGGTCTTGGTCTAAGAAATTTTGTTTCTCCTGATTGCGTAGCTATTCTAGTATCTATTGGAATACCATGATCTCTGATATACTCAACTCTTAAAATAATCTGATCTACAATCGTATGGATTTTTTCTTGAGGTGACGCTAAAATTAAAAATGCATCATTTTCTTTAATTTCTCCAACTTTCTTCAATTCTTCTAAATCTGACTCCTCAACTCCGTAGTTAGGTAATTCATCTGAATGAAATACTCCGCCTATTCCAAAAAATCTTACTAATTCAGCTACCTCTTTTCCTAATCTGATATCTTCATATGGTGAAAATCCAAATAATCCAGCCATATTTTTAAAAGTTATTGCAATAATTTTCTGATTTTTCCTTATGGCATTTTGAATGATTTTTGATTTACATTTTGAAAATAATTCTGTAATGTCTTTTTTATCTTCATTGGAAAATTTCCAGTTTTTTTCTTGAATTCTTTTTGAGATTCTTAATAAACCGTGTTGTCTTTTGGCTTCATATTCAACGACTTTTTCTAATTGATCTAACTGCTGTACTCCTTTTACTTCAATTACAATACCATCTCCATCTTTAATTGAAACATTGACATCTTGTCTAATTGATCCTAAACCTCTTTTCACTTTTTTTGTACTTCTCAAAATTCTTCCTAAAGATAATGCAATTTTTTTAATCTTTGTCAATTCTACTTCAAAAGGCTCTGTTGCAATTTCAACTAATGGAACTCCTAGACGTTCTAAACCAAATTTTCTTATAGAATCTTCTTCGCCCAATATTTTTGCGGCATCTTCTTCTAAACAAATTGACTGAATTCCTATCTTTGTTTCTCCTGCATTGAAAAATCCACCTTGTGAAATTAACATGGTACGCTGAAATCCTGTTGTATTGGAACCATCAATTACCGTTTTTCTCATAGGATAAATTTCGCTAAAAATATTTGATTTTAAAGCAGAAGAAATTATTAATGCAATTTTTTTTGCGTCTTCATCCAATTCATGTGGAGGTTCTTCATCTTGCTCTACTAAGCAACTGCTTTCATGATTTGCATAATACATTATTGTTTTAGATTTTG
>JAOUAE010000140.1 GCA_029861085.1 Candidatus Nitrosopumilus sp.
ACCTAATTCTAATTTACTCCTTTTTTTTCTTGCTAACTTGCATGTATAAGTCAACAGTACCACTTCCAATTGGAATGTTACTTCCAACAATTACATTTTCAGTAATACCTTTGAGTTGTTCAATTTCTCCAGCAAGTGCAGCATGTGCAATTGTAGGTACTGTAATTTCAAATGCAGCTCTTGCAAGAACACTATCTTTAGTACCAGCAATTCCATGTCTACCAATTTGTTGCATGTAACCTCTAGCACACATTAAATCAGATACTAACATAATGTATCTATTATCAACTTCTAATCCTTGATCTCCTAAAGTGTGATTAAGTTCATCAATTAATGAATTTCTTGCAGCCTCTATACCCAAAGTTCCTGCAATTTCAAAGACATTATTTGTTCGGACATTTCTTTTGTCAATACCTTTTACTTCAAGTAATTTTGCAATATTTGAACCAGTTGTTTGGATAACCCATTCATCATCTTTCTGAACCAATGTAACGCGTTCAATATCTGGAACTCCTTTAACTGTAGTATTAAGAACTTTATTTCGAATTGCAATTGCAGTTGCAGTATCACATTCTTCAACCAAATTTAGAGTTATTAATTCACCAGTTACATCCATTTTGAATTTTTTATTCGATGAAAGTGCTGCTTCTACTTCTGAAATAGAACAACCTCTTTCTTTGAGTCTATTTGGACTCAAAATTAATTTAATATTTGTAGAATAGTCTGTTTCAGTATCAGAAATTAATGCATTCACTTTAGTTTGCAATACATTTCTTGCAACTTCGATTGCTTTTTCTCTTGATTTTTTTGATTCTTCATCAAGATAAATATCCATAGTTGGAGTAACAGGTTTCTTTCTTGCATCAACCAGTTCAATTAATCTTGGAAGACCTAATGTGACGTTTCTTTCTTTAATACCTGCAAAATGGAATGTTCTCAAAGTCATCTGAGTTCCAGGTTCACCAATTGATTGAGCAGTAACTATTCCAACTGCTTGACCAGGCTCTACCTTAGCCTTATTATAAAGTGAAAGTCCTTTCTTACATACAGATTCCACACCATCCTTACTAAGATTAGATTTCTGTAAAGCTTCAGTTACAAGTGATGTTAATCTAGGATTAAATGTCTTGGTATATTTTTTGGTAAGAGTTTCAATTTCATCTTTTGTTGCCTTCTTTCCAGAATCAGTAATGGTTTGAGATTCAGATAGTCTACTTGGATTAAATGCTTCACCGTGATCACTTTTTTGCACATCTATTCCATCTTCACCGTAAAGGAATTGTACAATGTGGCCGTGTGGATCTCTTACAGTTCCATCATATTCTAATCTAATATGTTCTAATGCATTAATCAATCTACGTTGCATGTAACCACTTTGTTGTGTTCTGACTGCAGTATCTACAAGTCCTTCACGACCTCCCATTGCATGGAAGAAAAATTCTAGTGTAGTAAGACCTGTCCTATAGTTAGATTTTACAAACCCATGTGCGTCAGGATTGCTATCATGTTCTTGATAATGCGTTAATGCACGATTACTGTAACCGTCATTCATTCTATTTCCTCTTCTTGACTGCTGACCTAATGCACCAGCCATTTGTCCTACGTTAAGTGCTGAACCTCTGGCACCAGTAGTAGCCATGATTTTTCCAGCATTACCATCATCCAGAGATTCATTTGCAGTAGCTCCTGCCTTTTCTCTTGCTTTACCTAATTCATTAACAATATAAGCTTCTAAAGCTTCTTCAGCCTTCATACCTCTTGTAAGTTTGAGAGTTCCCTTTTCGTACTGATCAGTCAAATCGGATACAATATCATAAGTTTCTTGAATGTCATCTAGAATCTGTTGTACATTTTTTTCAGGTACTTCAAGATCACCATAACCATAACTAAAACCATAGTGTGTAATGAATTGTTTCACCATAATTAGAATAGAATTTAAGAAATTTTTGCCAACGGTGTTTCCATAATCTTTTGTAATTCGATGTAAAACACTTTCGGGTTCTTCTGCACCAATAGATGTTTTATCAATTACACCACTAATTAGTTGACCATTTTTAATTACAACATCTTTTTGTGGACCATTTGTTCCCTTGGACCATTTCGATGTTAGTACATAATTGAAATCTTTTGGAAGGAATAATGAGAATAATTGTTTTCCAGTAAATGCAGGGCCATCTTTTGTTTTAGTGCCAGGTTTTGGGAGGGCCTCAGAATAACCGCCAAGCATTGCATAATTTGAAAACTCCTGAACAGATAGAATAGTATCATCTTTAGTTAAAAGATATGCACCAGTTACAAAGTCTCTTAGTGCTCCAATGATTGGACCTCCATATCTTGGAGAAATTAATTGATCTTGAACTCTCATCAAAAGAATTGCTTCTGCTCTTGCTTCTTCACTTTGAGGAACATGAAGATTCATCTCATCACCATCAAAATCTGCGTTGTAGGGTGGACATACAGACGGATGTAGTCTAAAGGTTTTACCTGGAAGTACTCTTACATAATGAGCCATAATTGACATTTGGTGAAGTGATGGTTGTCTGTTAAACATCACGATGTCACCATTTGCAAGATGTCTTTCAATTAGATACCCAATTTCAAGAGATTCAGCAATTATAGAACGATCTTCTACAAAATCTAATCGGATTTTTACACCATCAGGTCTAACAATATAGTTTACACCTGGGAATTTCTCAGGCCCATTAATTACAAGTTGTCTCATTCGTTCAATATTCCATTCAGTGACAATTTCAGGAATAGTTAGTTTCATAGCAATTTGTTCAGGAACTCCCACTTCAGACAAATCCAAGTTAGGATCTGGAGAGATAACAGTTCTACTTGAAAAGTCAACTCTTTTTCCAGATAATGAACCTCTGAATCTACCTTCCTTACCTTTGAGTCTTTGAGTTAATGTTTTGAGAGGACGTCCAGAACGATGATGTGCTTGTGGAATTCCAGAAACTTCGTTATCAAAATATGTTGTAGAATGATACTGCAACAGGTCAACCAAATCTTGAACAATTAATGGTGGAGTTCCTGCTTCCTTACTTTCTTTTAGTCTTTGATTAACTCTAATGATATCAACCATTTTGTGGGTTAAATCATCTTCAGATCTTATTCCAGTTTCAAGAATAATTGAAGGTCTTACAGTAACAGGTGGAACAGGTAATGCTTGTAGAATGAACCATTCAGGTCTAGCAGTAGCAGGATCATATGATAGTAATTTTAAATCATCATCAAGAATTTGTGAAAATCGTTCTCTTATTGTGATTGGTAATAATCGATGTTCACCAATTTCAGTTTTTTCTACAAAAATAGTAGGTTTTGTAAAAACTAACTCATATTGTGTTTTTCCACAATGAGGACATTCTTTTGCCTTTTTGGCTTTCTCTATAATTTGTTCTGGAATACGTTTTTGTGAGATAGCAGTATAAGCAGCATGTTTATCTTTAATTTTTTTAAATGCATTTAGATCATCTTGAGGAACTTTGAGTCTTGCACAAGAGCGACATGTTGATTGCAATAATTTGTAGATATTATCAATAAATGCAATGTGTAGTATTGGTTCAGCAAGTTCAATGTGTCCAAAGTGTCCAGGACACCTTGCTGCAGTATTTCCACAAGTTAAACATTTTTGTCCAGGCTCAAGTGTACCCAATCTACCATCCATAAGACCTCCTTGAACTGGCATTCCATCTTCATCATATGTTTCAGGGGCAGTAATTTCAGCTACAGAGTATTTCCTAATTTCAGTTGGAGACCATATAGAAAATTGAATTCCATCAATTGCTTTAATTGCTTGAACAGACATCAGATTTTCTCCTT
>JAOUAE010000031.1 GCA_029861085.1 Candidatus Nitrosopumilus sp.
ATATTTTTAACATGACAAAATCAGATCTTGATGAATTAAAAATGACAGATTTGGTTTCAGCAAAATGGCTTGGACGAAATTTGGGTTTGCCAAAAAAATATGTCGAAGCAGTTTTTGAAATTGCAAAAATTGATCCAAAAAAAATCGGAAATCTATTAACAAATGAAGAGATTGAAAAAATTTTTGATGTTGTAAAAAAAATCGTTTCGGATGTAATATTAGGTAATCATGAAGCAGTGATAGTTAGAAATGAAAAAATAGAAGTTCTTCCAATAAAATTGGGAAAATTAGAAGGTGAAATTACGCCAGCTAATAGTTTCATTGAAGGATTAGATACGGTTTTTACAGAAAATATAATTGAAAAAGGAAAGTCGGTTCAATCAAGCGGTTCTGATAAGAAGATAAAACAATTAGAAACTCAAATTTCTGAACAAGAAAAAGCTATCCAAACAGTAAAAGAAAAATCAAAAAATATTACAAGTGTTGCAAATTCTCTCTTTGAAATGATATCAAAGGGAATAATATCGATAGAGGATGATTCTGCACAAAAAATTTTAGCGTCTCATAATGCAAAATTAGTTAGTGAGAAAGGAATTTCCTTAATTATTGTTCAAGATGAAAAAATAAAGATAAACACCAAATCTGCTCTTCAGTCAATTGCATCAGTATTATTCAATGAAGCAAAGAAACAATCTGGAGCAATTGGTTCAATTCAGGCGATAAAAGAAAAGACAGAGAAAAAATTAGAGAAATTTTTGAGTAAAACAGAATCTGAGAAAGATATAATCGTAGTTTCAGAAATTAGAAAGAAGAATTGGTACGAAAGATATAGGTGGTTTTTCACTACTGATGGAATACTCACAATAGGCGGAAGAGATGCAGCATCAAATTCAGCTGTAATTAGAAAACATTTAGTAAAAAATGATAAAGTATTTCATGGTGATATTTTTGGTTCACCATTTTTTATTTTAAAAGAAGCAGAAAATGCACCAGATACTAGTATGAATGAAGTTGCACATGCTACGGTTTGTTTTAGTCGTGCCTGGAGAGAAGGATTGTATGGTGTAAGTGCTTATTGGGTTAATCCTGAACAAGTAAAAAAATCGGCACCGAGTGGGGAATTCCTTCCAAAGGGTTCCTTTACAATTGAAGGTCAACGAAATTTTATCAAATCAGAAACACTTCGTCTAGCTGTAGGAATTATGCCACAAGATGAAAATGATTATGTCCTAACATGTGGCCCTCCACAACCAATCAAGAAAAATTCTATTTGTTATGCAATAATTGAACCACATGGATTAGAAATGGTAGAAGCTGCTAAAAAAATACGAATAGAGTTTTTAAAAATATATGAAGATATTGCAAGAAAAATAAACATAGATGATTTTGTTCGTGTATTGCCCGCTGGAAAAAGTCAGATCATAGAAGTAGGTTATGGGAATTTACAAAAAGAAAATCTTATTGATAATGAATTTGATTAGAAGAATCAGTATCAAATGATAGTTTCATACCATTTTTGATAGAAGAGAATTCTTCATCACTAATTGTAATTAGTGGAATGTTTGCTAATGCACATCCAGTAGCAACTGTTAGATCTGCTTTTTGACAAATCATTGCAAGTGGTGCTGCATTATTTGATTTTATTGAATAAATCGTGTATGCTCCTACGCTACTCCCGACTCCTGAAGGAAACACAAGAATTTTACCTTTCACCGGTTTTTCAAAAAGATTATGATTCCTATCACTAATAATTCCAGTTTTTTTATCTACTGTACCCAAGAAATTAATTGGATTCTCAGATTTTAAAACAATTCCTTCTACTTTGCCTGAAACTAGAATTTTTTTCATCTTGTCTCATCTTCAACTATTTGTGACAGTGATTTTAGATTAACACCTACACCATTAGAATTTTTAAGATAAAATGCACCTTTGATACTATTGGTAGTAACTGCATCGACATTATCCTTACTTATCAAGGGAGACAAACACGTACAACAATCAGAAAGAATTTCACATCCAGCCCGTTCAAGTTCATTAGTATATCCAATTTTTCTTGCCTGTTCCTTTACAGTTCTGGGTAAAAATATCATGCATCTCTTTTGAAAAGAACGTCCCTTTAATTTCCCGACAAGATCAGATATCTCATCTAATCCTAATTGAGGACTGCCAAGTGTAATCAAATCACCTTTCTCATCAGTGTTTAACTCATCATGAACATTTTGCATCTCTTTTTCATCAAAATCAATTTTTTCACAATCAGAATCACCTTCTCCAAAAATAAACTTGGCACAAGTTCCTGATGTTCCCATTCCTCCACACATTGCTTTATTTTGTCTTTTATCCATCTCCCCAAGTCCGGAAATGTTTACAGAAGTATCCCCAATTTTTCCTGCAAAAAATCCAAGCATTCCATATGTCAGTTCATTTGGATTTTTTACCTTCATTCTAATTGTAATGTTTGGATTATCCTCTTTTCTTAATGAGGAATAAGGGCTTTTCCCGATTATTGCACTAGCAAGTGCACTAAAAGCACTTTCCTTGTTTGTCTTTAGATGATCAAATGAATTTGCATGAATTGCTGCATTACTTTCTGCAAATGCGACTTGAGTTCCGTTTTTTGGAATATCATATATTTCATAAGGAATACATGAAAAAGAAGGAATGACACCCATTGTTTCATAGGAGTTTCTAATTGACAGTTGTTTCGAGATAAAATTTTCGTTTAATCCATAGTTTGAAACATTGTCAATATCAAATCCCATAGGATTAAGAGTGGTTTTTACTTTAACTCGCGCATTTTTACTAATACCAGATAGAAATTCTTCTCCCGCATCCCCAATGGTATTATAGTTCACACCTGAAAGATGAGCCCATTCTATTGGTACTAATTTTTCAGCATCTGTTGCCTCACCAGTTGCAACTAAAATTCTATATGCCATCTGCATAATTTCTCCTTGCTCACCTTTTAATGCAGATTCTTCTTCTCTTGTTAGTTCCAATGGAATTCTTTTGTTATTACAGTTATAATACTTGTAGGTAGTTTTTCATTTGGAAATGGAAAAAATTCTTTCTGGAATGACAAAGACAATGGATGCTGTAAAACCACCAAGAATGACTGCTCTAAGAGAACTTCATGAAGCTGAAACTGGTCCATTTAGTATTTTAATTGGAACCATACTTTCTGCAAGAACCAAAGATGAAGCAACAGCTAAGGCGGTTAAAGCGTTATTCTCAAAATACAAAAATCCTAAAGAATTAGCTGGAGCAAAAATAAAGGATGTAGAAAAAATCATCAAATCAATTGGATTCTTTCATGTAAAATCAAAAAGAATCATCGAGGTTGCAAATATTATCCATAGAAAACACAAGGATAAAGTTCCAGATGATTTGGATATTTTGGTACAATTGCCTGGAGTTGGAAGAAAAACAGCTAACTGTGTTTTGGTATATGCATTTGAAAAACCAGCAATTCCAGTTGATATTCATGTTCATCGAATCTCAAACAGATTAGGATTAGTTGATACAAAAAATCCTGAAGAAACAGAACAAGAATTGATGAAGAAAATTAAAAAGAAATACTGGATTGACATTAATGATACTTTTGTGATGTATGGTCAAAATATTTGCAAACCAATCTCTCCAATGTGTGATGTATGTAAAATTAAAAAAAGTTGTAAATTTTATAAAACTAAGAACGCCTCTTAGTTAGAAGCAATAATGCTATCACAATTGATCCAACTCCTGCTGCCATGTAAAATGGAAATAATGCAAATGTATTCTTTGCGGGATCACCAGACAGAAATTCTACAACCATGCTTCCAGAACTTACTGCTGGGGGATCAGTAGAACCCTGCATTCCATGAACAGAGTATGAATTAATTGCAAATTGGCCAATATCCAAATTAGTAACCACAATTCTAGCTCCATTGTTTACAGTTAGTCCTGCTCTATCAGTGAAGGATATGATGGATTTTGCCTGTGGGTACCAACCTCGATCTAAATCCTTATGGACTACAATGTATCCTTCTTTTGGAGTTTGAACTGCAACCCAAAACTTATTGTCAGGTTGTGGTCCCATTCCAACTTCAATGAATTCATCAGATGTTTCTTCATCATATAGTCTTAGAACTGCATTTCCCTCAGGATTTGCATAAAGAAGATTGTTATCAATAGTCACTTGCCAGCTTACAGCATGAACATCATCAAGAATTCTTAGTGGTGCATCTCGTAATACTCTATTAAATTCATCTGAAGGGATTTCTAATGTATCAATAATTAATGATGGATTGTTTGATTCTTGAGCAAATACAGGAGATACAAAAATTCCTGTCAATAAAATTATTGCAAAGAGATATTTCACAAGCTAGATCAAATCTGATTGAATAAAAATCTAATCAACAAAAGGTTTTGGATGAGCTAAAATTAATTTTGCCACTTCAGGTCTTAGAATAAACTCAGAGGGTGCCTGACCATTTTGAATCATTTCCCTAAGTGCAGTTCCACTAATTTGTTCTTTAACATCATTATCATGTGGACATGCTTTTGGAGTTGTATATGTTAGACATTTTTTACAATAGAAAAATGGTGGAAAAAATACCGGAGAAATTTCTAACTCGGGATAGTCTTCAAAGATTTTTTGTGCAGCAAATGGATCATAGAATTTTCCAACACCTGCATGATCTCTTCCAATTATAATATGCGTACAACCATAATTTTGTCTCATAATTGCATGATGTATTGCCTCTTTGGGACCAGCATATTTCATTTCAGTATGTAAAGTTCCAAGTTTGCATCTGTTTTCTGGATAGTATGATTTTATCATAGTTTCATAACATTTCACAATAACTTCATCTACAAAATCACCAGATTTTTTCTTTCCAATAATTGGGTTTACAAATACTCCATCACGCGTTGTAATTGATGTCTTTTGTAACATCTCATGTGCCACATGTGGAGGATTTCTGGTTTGAAACGCACAGATTGTCTTCCATCCTGCTTGTGCAAAAGCCTCTCTTGTCTGAATTGGAGTTAACCTATTTTTTCTGATTTCAGTCTCATTTGGTCTTTGAATATAATCAATTTTCCCACTTACCAGATAATCCTTCATTGACATTGTCTTTGCAACTCCTGGATGAGATGAATCATTGGTTCCATAGATTCCTTGTACAGTTTTTTCTTTATCAAAAGAATACGTTTCTTCAACATGTAACACTGCAACTCCAATACCGTAAGGATTTTGCAATAATACGTCACCCGCTTCTTTCATTTTAGAAGCAGTTTGTTCATCAACATCAAGTACAATTGGAATGGTCCAAGCCAAATCATTTGTTAGTCTTCCACGTAAAACAACACTTTCAAAGTCTTGTTGACCTAAGAATCCCTCTAAAGGACTAAAAATTCCATCTGCAATGTTTTCAACATCATTTGCAAGATCTTCGCTAATTGTAATTGAAAATAATCCAGTAGGATCAACTTTTGTAATTCTGTTTACTAGTATACCGCCATGTGGTTTAATTGAACTATTTTCGGACATGATAAATCATCTATACAGGGTCTATATGAAGGCCACACTCTTTGTTTCCTCCTTGTTCCCACCACCATCTTCCTGCACGAATGTCTTCTCCAGGTTTTATTGCTCTTGTACAAGGCTCACATCCAACACTTGGATAACCTTGATCAAGAAGACTGTTGTATGGTAAATTATTTTTTTTAATATATTCCTGAATTTGATCCCAAGACCAATCAATGATTGGATTAATTTTTAGAATCTCATCATGTCCATGATCTAATTGAAAGATTGTGACATTTTTTCGGTTTTTAGTCTGATCACGTCTTAATCCTGTAATCCAACCATCCAAGGTATTCAGCATTTTGTTCATTGGATGTACCTTACGAACTTCACAACACAATTTTCTATTATCTATACTATCATAGAATAAATTCACTCCTTTTTCTTTCACCATATCTTCTACTTGTTTTGTATCAGGGAATAGAACTTCAATTGAAATATTGTATTTTTTACTAACGACATCCATGATATCATAGGTTTCCTGTGGTAGTCTTCCAGTATCAAGAGTAAAGAATCGAAATTTAGGGTTAATTTTTAACATAATATCCATAATAACTGCATCTTCTGCACCAAAGCTTGATGCTTTTGCTACCTTAGGATGAAGGTTATCAGAAACCCATTCTAGTGCTTCTTCAGCAGTCTTGATTTTTGAATTAAGGTCATCTACTTGTTTTTGTGTAAATTTTGTCACATTTCTAGTTAAAATATTTGTTTTATATTGATTACCCGAAGTTTCATCCTAAATTATAAACAAGTAGAATTCAGAAAAGAAAATATGGATGAGACATCATATGTTGTAATTTTTCCAACGATATTTTCAAAAAATAAAATTCCTCAGCTTGTATCAAATATCAAAAAAATTCTCAAAATAAAAAATCAGGAATTTAAATTTGTTAAACGAGATAGCGATGTAATTTTGGTTAATGCAAATGATCCTGTATTTGCGTCATCTGCCATCAATTTACTTTTTGGAATTGAAAAAATAGCAATTGCAAGACAAATTAAAAATGATTTTCAAGACATTGTTTCTGAAATTACCTCCATTGGTGGCAATTTACTCTTGAAAGGAGAGAAATTTCTAGTAAAGGTAGAAGGGACAGCAAAAGGATTTGTAACTAAAGACGTAGAAATTGCTGCAACGTCAAACATAATAGAAAAAAAATCAAAACTTGGAGCTCATCCTGGAACAGATGAAAACTTTGATAAATTGTTATACACATATCTAACAAAAAATAATGCATACATCTGTATTTTTTCAGATAAAGGAAATGGTGGAATTCCATATCAATCACAAAATCAGAAAACTATTTGCGCAATATATGATGAAATTTCTGCGGTTTCCTGTTTTGAGACAATTAAACAAGGTTACGATGTAAAAATAATAGTTTGTTATAGACAAACATCAGAATTGATGAATCTTGCCAAAATGATTAATCAGATTATTCCAAGGCTAGTGGAGAACAATATTGGGTTTGAATTTTTACATCTTAAAATTAATCCTAATGGAATTAAAAATTATTTAATCTACGTAAATTCAATATTAGAAATACTGTTACAATATCCAAATGAACGAGTGTCATTAGCATTATCACCACTGATCTTTTCTGTAGATTTTATCGATAATTCATTAAAAAGAGTGTTTGGAAAAAAGAAGATTCCCATACTTCCACTAACTGGAGTTGATACTAATTTGTTTAATGAAGCAAAAGAGATTGGATTGGAAAGAAATATCAAAAAAATGGAAAAAATAATCACTATTGCTTCAGATGAAATTCCTGCTTTCTCAAAAAAAGATGTAGATACTGCGGTTAAAACAAAGAGAAAGATCACAATTCAGGCAGGGCCTAACAATGTTCACGATATTTTAGATTCACTAGAAAATCATTGAGAATTTAAACGGCAAAATTGGTTTCAAATCGTGTTAAAAATTGGAGAATTCATCTACCCTTGGGGAAGTGGACATTATTCACGAATGATGAGGCTAAATGAAGCTTTAGGAGATCATGTTAAAGAAAAATTCGAAGTTCATTTTTCAAGTAAAGATCACGTTTATGAAAAATTATTAAAAAAATTTCCTGATCAAAAAGAAAAGATCCATGAAATTTTGATGCCAACCCCAATTGATGGTAAATTTGGTCCAAGTGTTTCAATGTCATTGATGAACATATTATTACCAATTTCAAAAAATCCGCCACTAGTAAAACAAATTGTAAATTATTTAAGAGAAGAAAGAAAACTCTACAACAAAGAGAAATTTGATCTAGTAATCAATGATGGAGATATGGGTTCAAATATTCTAGCTAAAAATCGCAACATCCCAAGTTTGTTTGTAACAAATCAATTTAGACCAAGACTATACAATTCAAGATCATATCTTTATCCATCATTAATTTTTATTGCAAAACAAATTGCTAAAGCATCAAAAATTCTTGTTGCAGATTCACCTCCACCATATACAATGTGTGAATATAATCTCAATTTCATTAAGGAAGTTGAAGAAAAAATAATTTATGTTGGACACTTTACAAATAGTAAACAAATCAAAAATGAAGATATCTCGGATCTTGAAAAATTAGTCAAAAATAAGAAATTTGGATATTGGATGAGAACTGGAAATAAATCCACCAATGATGGAACTGGACAGAGATATGAGGAAGTATTTCATCAAGATGAGATGAAAAGAGAAAAGAGAATAATTTCACATGCAAGGAATAATCCTGAAATAGATTCAGTGTTAGGAATAGACGGCAAAAAATATTCGATACCAGAAGCTTTAGATAAAAAAATTGATTGGATACAAATTGACATTGGTTATCTTTCAGACAAAGAAAAGGATACAATTTTGAATTTATGTAAATATGCGGTTGTCAATGGTTCTCATACTGTAATGGGTGAGATAATGGGTGGAAAATCAAAACCCATAATTGGAATTCCCATTTATGATGAACACACAAACAACATCAAATGGGCAGAAAAAAAGAATCTAGGCGTATTGGCTGTAAAAACAAACCAAGTGATTCAAGGTATAGCCAAAATTAAGGAAAATTATGATGAATTTGAAGATAGTTTGCATGAATTCTCAAAGAATTTTATTCCAAATGGGGCAGAAAATTCAGCAAAGATTGCAGCTTTGACTCTGGAGGAAAAGAAATAATAGATTATTTTGATTATCTTGCCTCATCTGGCACGCGGGATTTCGATGGGCGAACGGACCGCAAGGGATGATGAAAAAATCCGCGTGTCGGATAATATCGATCAATTAGGAATGTGGGAACGCTTTTATGGAAAAAATTAAGGCAAAATACCATTGCCTAACTGCCCTGAATGTACTTCTCGAGAGAAAAAGAAAATTCAAGCAAAATATGAGGAAGATACTCCTGAGGAGGATAGAGGTAGAGATGACTTGTTCAAATTATTTGATGAAATTGAAATTCCAATGAAAATGGATACGTCAACAAAAAATTTCATTTGTAAAAAATGTGGATTATATGCGACAAGAGAACAGATATCAGATATCAGATACAAATTAAATCAAAAAGAAAGAACACGTGATGATAAACATGATGACTATCTTGAATGGTGGTCAAAAAGTAAAAAAGATAAAAATTTAGACACTTAGAGAGATTTAACAATGGTAAAAAAGAAAGATGATATTCCTGATTGGGTTTCTGATGAAATTCAAAATGCTAAATTCAAGAAACCCGAAGAGATAAAAAAGTCAGGATATATTCTTGAGTTTTATTATGACGACAACAAGATAGACGTGCAACTGTATGATGCTGTAGAAGACGGGAGACATATTGTAACAATGGATGTACCAAAAAAAATTAAGATTGATGAATTACTCAAAGGAGAAGTTTATGAGTTTGTTTTTGATCAACATAAGGCTCCATTAAGTAAAAAAGTATCAGAATTTCTAGAAAAAGAAAAAGAAATTGAAATGAAAGCCATTTATCAATTTGATTTAAAATCACTAGAATTGTTAGATGTGAGCTCTGATGAAGCAGCCACTGCAGATGATGATACAGAAGAATAAAGTTAATCCTTTCTTATAGAATCTAGTTGTTTTTTGAAAGATTTTCCTAAAATTGGATTGATAAAATATGGAAATGTGTTTTTTATCCATACTGCACCCCTTACTACAGACGGGACTATGATCTCCAACCTTGGTGAATTTGCTGCCTTTAGGATTGCTTTTGCTACAGTTTTAGAACTAAGGGAAGTAGGAGAAAATTTCGGCATTTTTCCAAATGAAGGGTGTTCGAAGAAATTGGTTCTAACCATAATGGGACTGACAACTGTAATTCCAACCCCGGTATTTTTTAGCTCATGTTTTAGGCCTTCAGAAAATCCCAGCATTGCAAATTTTGATGCACAATAAGATGCAATTCCAGGTAAGCCAAAACTTGCTGCAACAGATGCAACATTGACTATGTGACCAGACTTTTTCTTCAACATTGATGGAAGAAAGTTTTTGATACAGTAAATCATTCCAAAATAATTTGTCTCCATCTGTGATTCTATTTCATCAATAGTAAGATTAGATACAGAGCCATAAATTGCAAAGCCAGCATTGTTTACCAAAATATCAACAGATTCAAATTTTTCTAAAACTATTTTTGACATTTCTTTGACTTGATCTTTTTTGGAAACATCGCATTGACAAACTAATGTTACTACATTGAATTCTTTTAATTCGTTTGCAACTTGTTCAAGTTTATCTTTTCTTCTTGCAACTAAAATTATGTTAGCACCTAGCTTTGCAAATTTTATTGCAGTTTCTTTTCCAATTCCTGATGATGCACCAGTAATGAGAATAACTTTATTTTTAAAATCCACAAATCAAAAAAATCATTTAAAGATAAAGTGGTTTCTATGTAGATTGTGGTTTTGATATTTTACTCAAGGCTAGTTTTACTAAAAGTAACCAAGTAATCACAATTGGAACATAATATGTTGCAATTCTCCAACCGATTACCGCATCCCAAGCTACAATTCCCTCAGTAATCTCAAAGGCAAAAGGATCTAAATTATTCAAATATGCTATAATTCCAAATTCTGCCAAACCTGAACCGCCTATGGTTATTGGCAAATTTCCAATTGCATTTGCGCCCATAACTGCCATAATAGAATCAAATGCATTAATCACAAAACCTGTTCCCATTGCAATAATCATAAATGAAATTCCATAAAATGACCAAGACACAAGCGAAAACAAAAACGAAACTGTAAAGATTTTTTTGGATTCAGGAGTTTTTAGATTTTCTCTACTCATAGTACAGACTTCTTCCATCCAAGTGTTTGTCTGATGAATGGCTTTCGCACCCTTTTCTTTTACAAATCTTTTTGCAAGATCTTCTAGTACTTTTGGAACTTGAAACGTATGTTTAGAAGAAAGGAAGAACATCACCATCCACAAAGATGTAATAACAATACTAGTAGCTAAAATAACGACTCCAACTACATATGCGCCACTCAACAATGCTATGATTCCCGCCATAATAGATAACAGACCTGCTGCAAACACTTCAGTTACAATATCCATAATTGCAATCCAAGCTGACTTTGCAGGTTTAACTCCTTTTTTGTGTAAATAATAGATTACAACAAATTCTGCTCCAATAAACATTGGAGTTGTAAACTTGATAAATTCACTACCAACTCTAACACCAACTAATTTAAAAAATGAATCAAAATTTCCAAGATACTTTCTTGTGATATATGCAAATTTGATTCCTTGAAGACCTAACTTGATCATCATTGCAACAACTGCACCTACAAATGGAAATAATCCAATTGCCAGAACATCTTCTATTTTAATATCAAATTGGATGGCAATGATAAAAATAGGAACTAAAGTAATAGGTATGGCTACAAGTCTCCAGTTCATTTGATAGTTTTTTTGGAGGAATCAAATATGAAAGTTGAGTAAATTTCCAGTCATCAAAAAATTGATACCTGAAATTAGGATGATAATCAGAGTTAACTTGAGGTTTTGTATTAATTTTGAAGTTCTTACTTGATTTCTTCAAAAAATGAATCCAACATATCAAAGTCTGAAAGGTTTTGATCTTTTACGAATTTTACTATCAAATTGTTGAGATAGGCTTCCTTTTCAAATGTGCTTCAAACTACAACTAAAAAACAATGTAATTAATTAAAGAACAAATGAAAAATTTGGGATTTTCGATGCCAATAGGGTATTCTGAGATAAGAATATGAAAAACAAGCTAGTTTGAAATATAAGCAAATAATAGAAATTAGACGGATTGAAAACGGTTTTTATTTCTGGTACTGCAGGTTCGGGTAAATCATTACTTTCATCAAAATTGCAAGATTATTATTCAAAAAATGGAGCATTTGCAGCAATTTTAAATTTGGATCCGGGTGTAGAAAATACACCTTACACTTGTGATGTCGATGTTAGAGACTATGTTGATTATGTATCAATTATGCAACAGTATGAACTTGGTCCAAACGGTGCTATGGTTATGGCAAATGATTTGATTGCATCAAAAATTGATGATATTGAAAATCAAGTAAACCAAGTAAACCCAGATTATCTAATTGTGGATACTCCTGGTCAAATCGAACTATTTGCATATCGTTCTAGTGGACGTTTCATAGTGGATAATATTTCATCAGACGAAAAAACAAATGTTTTTCTTTTTGATGGATCTCTGATTACCACACCAGTAAATTTTGTTTCAATTGCACTTCT
>JAOUAE010000002.1 GCA_029861085.1 Candidatus Nitrosopumilus sp.
AGCAAGTGCAGGCATAGCTTTACCATCAGTTAGTGTGTTGAGATATTCTCTAGCTGATGCGACTCTTTTTTGACCCAATTTCAAAGCCTGAAAATATTGCATCATTCCACGATAATCCAATTATTATAAAAACAGTGGTACTTACGAAGATTGTTATATAATCCAGAAATTGGAGAAATCATGCCTTTAACAAATAATGTCATAATCAAATTAAATGAAATTACTACCATGGTTGAAGATAAATCAAAACTTTCAGAATCTGATGTTGATGAAATTAAACTTATCTTCAAAAGTCTTGTTGAAAGTAATGAAAGGTATGATCTTGATGAAATAGAATTTTGGTTTGAAAATGAAGGGAGTTGGACTACTAGAGAGCCCAGAATCCGAATTACAAATCTTGCAAATTATGTTCAGGATAAATACCAACAAACAGCTCATCTGAGAATTATTTCTGACGATGACTGCAGTTGTGGCAATTAAGTCTCCAACTGTTCTAATAATCTGCCAACAATTTTTGCGTTTTCTGCTCTCTCACCCATTATCTCATCGATACGAATATCATTTTTATCCTCTTTTGAAATTATTTGAAAATACTCTTCATCTAAATCATTATTTGCTTGTAATCTTTTGATTACCTCAAATAAAATTCCAATTACTTGTTTTTGTGCATCTATTAATTCATCTTTGTTACTTTCAGACATGTCTATGGGGTATCTTCTAGAATCTTTCTAAATAATTCTTTTAATTTTGGATGAACAATGCCTATTTTTGCAGATTCAAAAAATGATTGTAATTTTTCTTTAGGATGGCCTTCTTTTTGATATAATTTTGCTTGAAGTGCCATTTCCAATCTGTCAATTTGATGCACTATTTTTGATTCAGGGGAATTATTTTCTTGGTATTCTTGCCAAATTTTCAAATACTGTGTGCTTATACTGTCAGGCAAATCCCTTACAATTTCAAAAAATGCCTTATTTTCCAACTCTTTCTTTTTTTCTTTAGAAATTTGATCAGGTGTATAATCTCCAATCTTTGATTCTGCTAAATCATGGAGCAATACCATTTTGAGAATTTTTTCAGAGTTGTAATTTTCTAAATCGGATATCACCATACTCATTATTGCCATAGAGTAAGAATGATCTGCCACTGATTCAGGCGAGTCCAGAGATAGTTTATCTATCCATCCTTGTCTTAAAATATTTTTGAGATTTGCTGCAGTTTTGAAGAAATTCAATATCATGAGATTGTATTATTATTGAAATTTTCTACTAATGAATTTTCATATTATTTAATTTCGAATCACATAATAGTAATTTTGAAAGTAGTAAATTCATGAAAATTTACACCAAAACTGGCGATGATGGAAATACAGGTTTGCAAGGAAACTATCGAATAGCAAAATCACATCCAAGAATTATTGCCTATGGCACAGTTGATGAAGCAAACGCCGCACTAGGAATGGTGTTGGCAAATCCGTTAGATGACGATATCGTTAAAATTTTAACTAAAATTCAAAATGATTTGTTTGTGGTAGGTGCAGATCTGTCAAATCCAAATCTAAATGACATAAAAAATCGTGTTTCATTGGATCTGGTTACTACATTGGAACGTCATATTGACCAATTTGAATTAGAACTACCACCCTTGACAAATTTTATTTTGCCTGGAGGGGATCCTGCGGCTGCCCAATTACACTATGTGAGAACAATTGTGAGGAGAGCTGAGACTCAAACTGTCCAATTAAGTGAAAAAGATGAAATAAATTCTAATTGTATTAAATACCTTAACAGACTATCTGATTTGTTTTTTGTAATGAGCCGTTTAATCAATAAACGAAAAAATAAGGAAGATATCCTTTGGAAGATCTAAAAAGACAAACTTTAATTCCTCAAATGGATTTGTTTTTTCTAAGTGCCGAGGTAGCTCAGCCTGGGAGAGCACTCGGCTGAAGACCGGGCTGTCGCTTGTTCAAATCATGCCCTCGGCACCTTTACACTTAGAATTATACCAGTACACAAAACCAGAAATTTTTAAAAATTATTTTAATAAATCCTACATGATCTTAATTTTATGAGATCATAAGAGAAAATTTATTTTATAAGATCTACCATTGAAGATGAAAATAGGGGTGAGAGAAATGTTGCATAATCTTTAAAAGCCACCCCATCTCATGATTTTCGATATTCATGGTCGAAAAAAAAGATACAAAGAAAACTGCAAAAAAAGCATCTGTAAAAAAATCCAAGACTAAAACAAAAAGTAAAAAAGTAAAAGATGAACCAACAGGAGATGGTATTGTAATAGTTGACGATGAATTTGAAATTGATCAAGAAAAAATAAATGAGGAAAGACGAGCGTATCTTGAAGAAGCTCGTTCTCAAGAAGCAATTGACTAGGAATCTTTATCAGATTCGGTAACATACCATATACATGCGGGCATTATGTTTGATTCTAGTTAAACCTGGAAAGGTTGACTCAGTTGTGGAAATTTTAAAGAAAAAACGTAAGATTGTAAAACAGATAATGATCGTTGCTGGAAGAGCAGACATCAGTGTTCTTTTACAGGGAAATATAGACGAAATTAACAATATGGTAATTGATTTTAAAAAAATCAAAGATATTGTTACTACAGAAACTCTAATTGAAGTGGAGGTGGATTTGGGATGGTAAGAGCGATTATTTTAGTAAATTCTCCAAAAAAACTGATAGCTGCTAGATTAAAAAAGATCTTGTCAGTTACAGATTCATTCCCAACAAGTGGTCAATTTGACGCTGTTGCTATAATTGACGTTGACCAACTGGCTCAGATAAAAGAAGTGGCAAATCAAATTCAAAAGATCAGTGGCGTTGAAAGAACAGAAACCATGGTTGAAGTGCAGTAATAATGGCAAAAACCATAGTTTAATAATTTTTAAAATCAAAATCAACCTTGTAAATATGCTAGGGTTAAGTGCAATGACAATGGATTTAAAGAACTTCGAGGTAGGGTATACGTGAACATCAAAAAAGTAGGCAATGTAATTTTAGCTGTTGCAGACATTGACAAATCCCTACAATTTTACCATGAAATCATAGGTCTTCCAATTAGAACTCAGAGAAGATCATGGGTTGATTTGGGTACATCTGGTGCTTTATTGAGTTTACATCCGGCATCGTTGACTGCACAACATATTGGCAGTTCTATTGAAAATGGAATAACGATAGGTTTTCTTGTTGGCGATGTAAAATCTGCAGTTGAGGAATTGAAATCAAAGGGTATCACAATATATCGTGATATTGTTGAAAAAGATGCAGGAAAAAATGCCGTAATTTTGGATCCTGATGGCTATCTTATTTCATTGTTTGAACCAATCTTTGAAGATAAAGCTCAACAAACAGGCGGATATCAAGGATTCACACCAGCTTAGATTATTTTTTTAATTAGAAGAATAATCTTATCTAAGCCTTTTTCTTTTCTATTGATTGAAACATAGTACGTAACATCATTTTTCTGCAAGATGAGTATTGTTACTTTTTGATGTTGTAAAAGCACATGTTCTAATTTTCCAATTGAATCAACGGTGTCCTTTCTTAAAGACACCAATGTGGATAATATGAAAAATTCATTTTTTACTTGTTCTGATTTTAAAAGGGGTTTGAGATTCGGTCTGACCATCCCGGTCAGAGTTCTGCCATGTGCATTTACAACTCCAACATACCTGATACTTTTTGATAATTTTAGAATACTTTGACATTGTTTTCTGTATTTTATTACAGCATCTTTCCATTTTTCCGCCGGAGTTTTGATCATGATAAAATCATTTTTTTGAAATTAATAAGGATATTGAATGATTGCAATTCTTAGAACTATGTCATGGTTTGTTTTGAATTAGACTCTTTTTCTAGTTTTTTCTTCAATTCCAAATTTTCTTTTAATAATTTGTCATTTGCAGTTTGAAGTGTTTCTACAGAATTTTGTCTAGTGTATAACGGATGTCCTGGTGGAATTACTTCTGAATTCATGGATAGTAAACCTGATGCATGTTGTTGATACATGTGTTGAAATCCTTGAAGTTTTTGATTAACTGTCTCAGCATCCTGTAAAAATTGTTTCCTCATAGGATTTTCATTAATTTTAAACATGGAGTTTGGTAATCCTGGTGGCAATCTTGGAAATTGGAATGCTAGATGAGGAATATTTGGATTTAATCCATAAAGGTCCTGTAGGTGTTTTATTACTAAATTATCCATAAATATACTGATTATTTACCATATTTGTGGCTTGCTTTAGTCATTTGATAAACTCTTTAGCTAATTCTGGGGAGTTTTAGCTCAATTTGAGCTGATCGGAGATCCTTATAGATTCGCAAATTTGATCGCTAACACATATGGACAAATTAAAAAAAGCATGTCTAAAATGTAAAAAAGACATCCATGAAAAAGATCTGCATAAAATTGTAATTTATGTTGTTCAAGAGAAATTCACTGAGCATTATTATGAACATGTTGAATGTCCTGACAAATTTACCGTCTGATGATGTAAGTTTTGAATTAGCCCTTAAATTCAAATACATTATAAATCGCACCTGTTATTCTAGAACGATATTTCCACTCATCTTTCTTCCAAATAATTTTAGCAAAATCTTTTTGTGAATTTGGATGAAGTCTTTGATATACATCATCCCCAATCAGTATTTGATTTGGCGTTGCCATGTTTTGTATTTTTGATGCGATATTCATTGCGGGCCCCATTAAATCAACATGTGAATTTTCAACATCAGCACCATATCTTACAACAATGTTTTGCCCAAAATCAACGCCAATCTTTACCATTAAATCAGGATAATCATATTGGTTTAGAATGGGATTGATTCCTTTTTGAATAACTGAAATCATCGATTTTGCACAACTTACAGCGTTATCAGATGCAAGCAATCCATTGCCTTCTCCAACAAAATATCCAATTACAGCATCACCTACAAATTTTAGGACATATCCATGATGTTGCCTGATCACTGCAGCCATCTCTTGTGAAAAGGAACTTACAATAATTGCAATTTTTTCTTCAGGCATTTCAAGTGTCATAGTAGTCGATCCAACTAAATCAACGTAGAGAACAACCATGTCTAATTTTGAAAAAACATGCTTTCTCAAAAATTCTTCTGATTCATTAATAACACCAGAATATTCATATCCTTTTTTGAGAGCTCCCCAAACACGTTTTTGTGTTTCTAAAATCATAGTCTCTGAATCTAATGTTTTTTGTTTACTTTTGCTAAGTAACATATCTACAAGATAATTATTTTGATCGGTTGTGTCTGATTCTTCTTGTTCAGATCCCTTTTTTTCCTTGCCTTCAGACATCACAATCACATCATTCTAAGGGGAAATCCACTCCGCATCTAGAGCATTTGCCTCTTTTTCCCTTATAACCATCGTGATAGTATTCAACAATATCTTCATTACAATGATCACATGTGTGGTTGGATTTATTCATAAATAAAATTCTGATTTTGTCTATTTAGATATTGATGAAGGTTTAAGGAGAGGAATTATCGGCTATTTTTTGTGCGATTAGGTTCACGATCCTCCAATGAATTCATTCAGATGTTAAATCAAAAAAATGAATCAATCCAAAAAGCATACCTTCCCAAAATGGCTGATTTGACAAAAATGATTGATATCAAAGTTATGATGGGCGATTCAACCATTACCGAACAAAAAACATTTGATCCAAAATTGGTAATTAATTATTTCCAAAAAATAAACAGTTCTTTGAAAGACTGGTCCTTACAAGATGTATCTATTTCAAATAATCAAGATGTCAGAAGAATTTTTACAAAATTTGAAATTAGAGAAGAAAACTATTTGATATCTGGACATTTATCATTACAATTCCATGTTCTGTTGTACTACAAACCTGATCAACGCGTAATTGATACTCAAAAAGAATTATCAAAAATTGTGGATTTGACAAAAAATAAACAAGAACAACTCTCAGATAATAGTGATCAACTTGTATTAAACAAATTAAAGGAGATGGGGTACAAGGACTTTGACCATCAAAATCTATTTGAAGTATTTTACAAAAATGATGAATTCAGAGAAAAAGTTTTTGCAGAAATTCAAAAAGATTCTGGAGTGGATTTCCAAGAACTAACAGAAAGAAAAAACAAATTATTTGCAGAACTTGATTCCCTCTTACTTGAAACTTATCAAACATCATCTGTACTGATAGACGATCCTAGACTAGTTGCAGGTGAGGAAGGATGTCTACTATCCTTAGATTTAGAATTTATTAAAAATAATAATCGTGAGGGATTATTTGATCCAAGAAAAATATCCAATTCAGTAAAAGAAAATATTTTAAAACGTTTAGATGAGATTGAAGCAACAATCAAATTATAAATTTAAAACAAGAAATAAGAAGTTTAAAAAATTTCTCAATGATGAGAACTAATCCCCTGATATAGATTCAACTGTATTTTTTAACAATTTATGAATTCATGAAAATTCATGCATAAAATTTGACTAAAGGTGTAGTTTTAAGATAGAAGAAAACAAATACACCAAATCAATAGCATCATTTCCCATGAGCCCTACATATGATGAAATAGTAAAGGCAAATTCATTGCGAGGAAAAGAAATAAAAAAAACACCTCTCATACATTCACCAACGTTTAGTGAACTAACAGGCTCGGATGTTTATCTAAAGGCAGAATTTCAACAAAAGACAGGTTCATTTAAAATTCGCGGAGCTTATTATAAAATTCAATCACTATCAGATAAAGAAAAAAAACAAGGAGTGGTTGCAGCATCTGCAGGTAATCATGCACAAGGAGTTGCATTTGCATCATCATTAGAAAAAATTCAGTGTACCATAGTAATGCCAAAAAATGCATCACCCGCAAAAGTTGCAGCTACAAGAGGCTATGGTGCAAAAGTAATTTTAGAGGGCGTTAACTATGATGAGTCATCTTCAAAAGCAAAAGCAATAGCAAAAGAAACCGGGGCTACTATGATACATGCTTTTGATGATCCTCAAATAATTGCAGCCCAAGGAGTGATTGGAATTGAAATTTTAGAGGACTTGCCAGACGTTGATGAAATTTATCTCCCAATAGGTGGAGGGGGATTAGCTGCTGGAACCTTGATTGCAATTAAGGAAAAAAATCCTCAAGTCAAGGTTATTGGAGTTCAATCAAAATCATTTCCATCTATGCATGATTCAATAAAACAAGGATCCCCTACTGCAAGTGGAGGAGGTAGAACCATTGCAGACGGTATTTCAGTAAAAATTCCTGGACAATTGACATTTACAGTGATCAAAGAACTCATAGATGAAATTGTTCTAGTTGATGATGTGGAAATTACAAAGGCAATGTTTTTGCTAATGGAGAGGATGAAGTTCGTAGTAGAACCTGCGGGTGCAGTAAGTTTGGCCTATTTGATATCTAAAAAACCAGCTATTGGAAAGAAGGTTGTACTAATTTTAGCCGGAGGAAATGTGGACATGTATCTTTTAGGACAGATAGTGGACAAAGGTCTTGCAGCAATGGGCCGTTTGTTAAAATTATCCATTTTACTACCCGACAGACCCGGAGCATTCAAAGAAATTGTTGATGAAATTACATTAGCCAATGCAAACATTGTAGAGGTGGTTCATGACAGACTAAGCTCTCAAATCAATGCGGGTTCTGCAGGAGTGACGTTAAGTCTGGAAACCCAGGGAAAAGAACAAGCTGAATTACTAATAGAATCATTAAAGGAAAAAAATATTCAGTTTACTTTATTGACTTAATTTACTTGAATTTTTTTTTAACAAATTTTGAAAGTCCTTCTTTTTTTAATTGTTCAGATTCCTTCATAACTGAATTATGTTGGTCGGATTTGTGTTGTTTTAATTTCTTTTTTAAATCTGGGAACTCGTTTGCAAGTATTTTCATGGCATAAATTCCAGCATTCCCTGCCTTGTTAACTCCTACAGATACAACAGGGGAACCGGACGGCATTTCAGTGATTGATAGTAATGAATCTAATCCGCCAAATGCGGAAAATTTTGTGGTGTCTGATTTTTTTTGATGTTTAACGTTGTAAACTAATATTGGCACTCCAATAACAGGAATTATTGTATGAGATGCAATCATTCCAGGTAAATGTGCAGCTCCTCCAGCTCCTGCAATGATTACTTTGAGTCCTGTTTCTTCAGCATGTTTAGCATATTCCGCCAATCGGGCAGGCGTTCTATGTGCTGATACAATCTGATCTTCATGTTTAATTTTATACTCATCTAATATTTCTGAAGCTCCATGCATAATTCTACTATCTGAACTGGATCCCATGATGATTCCAACTAGCGGTTTATTAGAATATGTCATAATAGTAGGAAAAACTAGCGAGTAATTAACAATTCTATTAAAAAAATTCCTATTTATGATTTAGATTAGCATTAGATATTTTTAATCCAAAACCCTTAATTTTATAATGTCAAAGATTTTGGGAATTATAGGCGGCGGACAATTAGGAATGATGATTGCCGAAGCTGCAAAAAAAATGCCTGATGAAATTTCTGAAATAATAGTATTAGATCCTACTGAAAACTGTCCCGCAGCCCAGGCTGGAGCCACACAAATTATTGCAGATTTTAAGGATAAAGATGCAATTATCGAACTTGCAAATAAATCAGACATAATTACCTATGAAATTGAATCTGGAGATAGTGATATATTAAAATCAGTTCAAGATAAAGCTGAAATCAACCCTTCTCCTGAAACATTAAAAATTATTCAAGATAAATTTTTACAAAAATCATTTTTACGAGAAAATAAAATTCCTGTTCCGGAATTTATTGAAATAAAAAATATCGAAGATGTTAAAGAAGGAGTTAAAAAATTTGGCTTTCCTGCCATGCTGAAAGCACGGAGAGATGCATATGATGGTAGAGGAAATTTTAAAATAAATTCGGAGAATGAAATTCAAACTGCATATGATTATTTTAAAGGACAACCTCTTCTTTTAGAGAAATTCGTACCATTTGTCATGGAAGTTTCAGTTATTGCATCAAGAAATACGAAGGGTCAAATCAAAACATATCCCTTAGTTGAAAACATTCATCAAGAAAACATTCTGCGAGAAACTATTGCACCTGCCCGAGTTTCTGAGGACATATCAAAAAAAGCTGAAGACATAGCAGAGAAAACAATGTCTGTGTTAAAAGGTGCAGGGATTTTTGGAATAGAGATGTTTGTAACTAAAAATGAAGATGTAGTTATTAATGAAATAGCACCAAGGGTCCACAATTCAGGTCACCATACATTACAATCAAGTGAAACATCTCAATTTGAACAACATTTAAGAGCAATTCTGGGATTAGAATTAGGCAGTACAGAATTAATTCATAATTCAATAATGTACAATATTTTGGGAGACAGTAGTTTTACAGGAGATTACTTGCCTCTGAACATTTCTGAGTCAGGGGTATTTTTGAAAATGTACGGTAAAAAAATTTCCAAACCTTCACGAAAATTAGGACATATCAATATTATCGGAATGAATAATGAATCAATAGATCAATTATTAGAGAAATTACAATCAATAAAACCTAAAATAGTTACCAAGCCAGCTGATTAGATTTATTAGTTGATAAAAACAAAAGTGTTCATGGCTTTAACCCCCGCATTAATCATTACAGGTATAGCAATTGCATTATTGGTAGTGTATGGTATGGATGTAGTTGTAGGTTATAGTACTGATAGTGGAGAAGGATTCATTCCATTTGATCATCAAACTAGAGGTATGGGATTAGGACTTCCTGCATTAATTTTACCGATTATAGCATTTTTCATCTCTAGAAAAGAATCATCAAAAGGTCTGGGAATTATGATAATTGTTGCAGGTATTTTGATCATTATAGGAGGTGCAGTTGTTATTGGAAATGCAGAAGCTATGGAAGATGCATCTGGAAGAAGCGTACTCGCAGAAATAATCCCACTGATTATTGCAGGATTAGTACAGATTGGGTTAGGAATACTAAAAATTAGAAAATCTTAATTGATTGAAGATGCCAACTTGTGCAAAATGTGAAAACGATGTGAATAAAGTTTATGATTGTGATCATACGGATTTTGAAGAATATTGTGTAGAATGTTATACGGAGCTACATTACTATTTGACGGAGAGTAAATAATTTTATGTTGACAGATAAAGATATTGCAATTTACGCACTAGGAAAAACTGAAGGAGTTCATTCCATAGCTGAAACATTGGGAAAAGGTTTAGATGATGAAAAATACATTGAATCTTGGAATAAAACCATGAAATTATTGGGCATTGAGATGCCATTAAAAGATCTTGAAAAGATCTATAATGAATTTTCAAGAAAGATGGAAGAACTAGTAAATTCTGAAAACATAAAACCTGAAAAATCTACAACTAGCTAGATGAAGGCAATTATTTTAGCAGGTGGCAGAGGCAAGAGATTAAGACCGATCACCGATTATGTACCAAAACCCCTAGTTCCAATAAAGAACATACCAATCATTGAATGGCAAATAAAATATCTAAAAAAATTTGGAATAGATGAAGTAATTATCTGTACCGGATACAAACAAGAAATGATTGAAAATCACTTGAATATGAAAGATATCGGAATTAAAATTAAATTCTCCATTGAAAAGTTACCATTAGGTACTGGAGGTGCAATTAAAAAAGCAGGTAAGATGATCAAAGACAAATCTTTTTTTGTGATAAATGGAGATACAATAACAAATATTGATTTGAAAAAACTTGCAACAAAGAAAAATGTAATTGCCGCAATTGAACTAAGAACAAAATACGGCATTTTAGAAACAGATAATGATAAAATAATAAATTTTAAAGAGAAAAAAGAGATTTCAGATACATGGATGAATGCGGGAATTTATCATCTAGAACAAGACGTTTTAAAAGAACTTCCAAACAAAGGAGATATTGAAAAAACAGTATTTCCAGATTATGCAAAAAAAGGAATACTGAATATATCAAAATTCAAAAATGCAAAATGGTATTCTGTAGATTCATTTAAAGACATGGAAGAATGTGCATTGGAAGTAGAGAAAATAATAAAATAAAACTTGAAATTTTATGTGCCAGTTCTGTGCAATGTAACCATACAATATGCCATTTCTTCAACAAAGGGTTCATCTTTACTAATAGAAGCATATTTTGTTGCATTGTCCCAAAATGTTGGTTTTTCAACATGTTTTTCTGAAAATTTACCTTGACTCATGATTGCAATTATGATCTGATCTCATAATCTTCAGCCTCAATCAAAATTAACCTATTGCTAAAACAGATACACTAGAATATCGATATGATGTACTATTTTCATGCGTATTGCATGTAGTTTAGGCTCACTTCTTTCAATAGATGAAGTATTACAATGCTCAGAAATAATATCCAAAACCAATACTGATACAATATGGGTGCCAGAAACTTGGGGAATGGAAAATTTTTCCATGCTAGGTGCAGTTTCAACAAAAACCACCAATCAAAAAATAGGCTCATCAATAATTAACATTTTTTCTAGAAGTCCATCAACCATTGCAATGGGGGCCATCACTGTAGATTCACTATCAAATGGCAGACTAGTTCTCGGACTTGGAACCAGTAGTTTGCCAATAGTAGAATCATTTCATGGATCTTCATTTGAAAAGCCACTGCAAAGAATGAAAGAATATGTGGAAATAATTCGCCTTGTAACATCTGGAAAAAAAGTGAATTATGATGGAGATATTTTCAAATTAAGTAATTTCACATTGCTAATTAAACCATTAAGAAATGAAATTCCCATTTATCTTGCTGCAATAAATCAGAAAATGGTTGATTTAGCATGGAATATTGGAAATGGTGTAATTTTTTATCTTAGACCATTAAATGAAATGAAACAAACAATATCCAAAATGCAATCAAAGAAAAAGATAGATGTTACATGTCAATTAATCACATGTGTTTCAGAAAATTCTGAGGAGGCAATTGAACGTGCAAAGAAAACAGTGGCGTTTTATATTTCTGTAGGGGATATTTACAGAAAGTTTTTGGCAAAAAATGGTTTTGAAAATGAAACATCTGATATTTTTGAAGAGTTTAAAAGATCAGGATTTAAATCAAATCATGAATTGGTGTCAGATTCAATGCTTAATTCTCTTGCAATTTCAGGCACACCCGATGAATGTAAACGACAACTGACAAGTTTTGTTAATGCAGGAATTGATCAACCAATTTTACAATTTAATCCAATAGGGGATACAATGGATTCATTTAGATTATTTGAGAAAACATTTTTGGATGAGTAATATGAACAAAGTAGGAATTGCAGGGCATGGCATTACACCTTTTACTAAAGAAGATCAAAAAATTGAATTTGTTTTATCGGATTCGGCAAAGGAACTTTTTAGAAATAATTCCCAAATTAATCGGGATGAGATTGATGGTGTACTAGTATCCACAAATAACAATTCAAAATATCTGTCTCCAATTCTCTCAGAAATGACAGGAATTCAGCCAAAAATCTCTCATAGCATAGAGAGTTTATGTAATTCAGGTACAAATTCCATCGTATCCGCATATTCCTACATTATATCTGGCCTTGCAGATATGGTTCTGGTTACAGGAGCTGAAAGATATGATAGTCCTGGGCAAATATTGGAATGGGATAACTCTCGTGGTGAATACAAACATCCAATTTTTTGGGCTTCAATATTTACCAAATCCTATAAACGAGAATTTTCAATTTCAGATGAGCAGTTAGCAGTTGTTTCTGTGAAAAATCACAAACAAGCAAAAGAGAATCCAAATGCATTTTCTAACAAAACATACACAGTTGAAGACGTCATTAATTCTAAAAAGATTACAGAGGATCTTAGATTATTAGATTGTTCAAGGCCATGCACTGGAAGCGCATCGATAATCTTGGCATCTGAAGAAAAGACAAAACAACTGACTGACAAACCAATATGGATCACAGGAATTGGTCAAAAAACCACCTCGGCAAGTTTTACTAAAAACAGTTCATTTAGTCATATGGAATCTACCAAACTAGCAAGTCAAACTGCACTAAAAATGGCAAATAAAAATTCTAAAGATATCGATGTAGCGGAAATACATGATGCATTTTCTGTTTGTGAACCAATGGCATTAGAATCAATGGGATTTGCAATAGAAGGACATGGGATGGATATGATAGACGAATTGCACAATACAAATAATTTTAAAATCAACCCTCGAGGAGGACTAATTGGTTCTGGACACCCATTAGGTGCAACCGGAATCGCACAAACAATAGAGATCACACAACAACTTCAGTCAGACGCAGGTAAAAGACAAGTAGATAATCCCAATGTGGGACTAGTTCACAACATGTCAGCTGCTGCTACATCATCAACTGTGCTGGTTTTAGAGACATGAATTTTGAATCAAAATTAAATGATGGGGAATTTTGCATTCCCCAATGTACTGAATGTAAAAAAATTGTATGGCCTCCTGCAGAATTTTGTAATCATTGTTTTGGAAATGTTTCACTAAAAGACGGCCCTTTTGTAGGTAAAATCTTAGAATTTTCACGACATAATCAACAAGATTTCTGTTTGGTGGAATTTGAGAATATAATTAGAATAATGGCAAAAATATCACAGAGACCAGAAATAGGACAAATAGTAAAAATATCAAAATGTGGAATTGTGAATGGAAGTTATTTTTTTGAAGTTATTTGAATTCAGTATAGATGTACGGGGTTTCTGTTTTTTGATCAAATGTCCAAATTGTTGGTAATGATACAGTGTCAATTACATTCAAACCGTGTTTTTCAATAAGTGAACTCCAACCACCATTTTCTAAATTGCCTGATAATTGTCGCTTAGTATGAGTTCCGGCAAACACGATTGCCGCATTCTTTTTTATATTTGAAATGGAATTTATTTTATCAATGACACTTGTAGCTAATACATCCCCCCCCATTTGAGCAAGACCACCAATGAAAAAGACAGGTCGTTTTAAACTTAATGTAGAATAATCAAATTCTAACGCGTCTCCACATGTTGGATTAAAGTTTTGATTTGTATCTGAAGTAATTGTTTTTTGTAATTCTACTAACACATCATCGATTTCAATACTATGTGAAATTAATTCTAACAATTTACCACAAAATGCAATTCGTCCATCGCCGGAACCAATATCCACTAATTCTAAATATCCAAATTGTTTTGCAATACTTGCCAATACATAAGCTGACATAATCCAGGTTGGGTAAAACGGCTGACAGCTTGAACCATGTTTGATACTGTTTAGCCAATACTCGTTAATGTCACCTTCATAAACAGTACATAAAGTTCCAGTAAATTTTTTCTCATACGAATTAAAGTATATTGGATTTTTTTTAGCAAAATCATGAAGTAGTTGCAAATGTTTGGCATTCAAAGGGAATTGTTCTGAAACTAACGATGGAATTACCTCCTGAATATGTGCATTACCCGAGTAATTTTTTGCAAAATCTTGCTTTACAAGAACCAAATTTCTTACAAGATCATCAAGCATAATTTCTATAAATTTGAGGGGTTTGATAAACTCATTGTAAACTATTTTGATTTTTCAGATAACAAAAATGCAATTTCTTGTTCTATTTTTTTTAATTGATCAATAGTGTTTGTTTGTAATTTTTTAATATTTTCAATTTCTTTTTTAGTAGGATCCATAACTAATTCAAAATCAAGATGTTTTAATCTATTCAGATACCAATCTCTTTGCTCCAGAAGTTTTTCAATAATTATTTCAGAAGAAACCAACTCTGTAAAATAGAGAGTTTTGGAGATTTTAAAATGTTTGAAAAATCTAAGTAATAATTATCGGGCATTGGGATTAAAGAAAAATAAAAGTAAAGAAAATTTGTCACAATCATAACATTCAATCAAGTTATTGTATAATACCCTACTTTACTATATTGAACATGGGTAAGAACGATCAATGAGAGTAAAAACTACGGCATTGACAATTACAAAAGAAAAAACCTTAAAAAAATCAAAAACAAATAATCAAAAAGCTGCAAAAACCCGTCGACAAAGAGGATATCAGTGGGAAGATACCATAGTAAAGCGATTTAATTGTACAGAAAACTGGAAAGCCTTCAGATTAGGATCACCCAGCATATCATTACCTGATGTATTGGTTGTAAATACAAACAAGAGCACGATATTTACTATTGAGGCAAAATCCGGAACAGGCACATCACTTCCAGTTCCAGCAGATCAAATTGAAAGATGCTTAACATGGATTAAAACATTTGATATTTACAAGAAAAAACATGTGATTTTGGCATTCAAATTTCTCTCAAAGAAAAGAATAGGGTTACGAGAATATGAAAATAGGGAATTACGAGAATTTTTTAAAATTTGGGATGAATCATTGAAAATTACGGATTGCGTGTGCACTTATGAAGGTAAATTTTTTGCAAAAATAGATGGAACAAGAAAAGAACTTTTTTTAAAAGAATGCTCTATGCCATTTAAGACCAAACAGAGAACTAGTTCCCAACCAAATTAAATTTTCAAATCGTTTTTAAAGCTAAGATGCATAACAACAACAATGCCTGAAGAGAACATAGAGATTGAATCAACTGAGAAAAATGCAGACTCATTGTTAGAGACAGTTTCGGATGCAGAAGTTAATTCAAGAGTTAGTTTTGAAGAATTTAT
The DNA here is from genome assembly GCA_029861085.1 of Candidatus Nitrosopumilus sp. The sequence continues at coordinate 15,702 of JAOUAE010000002.1, forward strand.
TGATGAAAGAGCACTCATCAGCCATGATGCTTTTGGGAAAAAACAAATGAAAATCAAAGTGTTAGAAGTATCAGACGAAAATCCAGTGTTGCAATGGAAATTTGGAGATCGTGTAAAAGTTACAAAAATTCTTGTTACAATTAAACATCTTACAACCCAACAGGTTGAAGAAGCTGAATTTGACATAGAGTCAATTGAACGGGAGTTGGCTGAAAAAAGACATTATTCTTCAACAAACAGATGGATTCCTGCTGAGGATATAAAAAACGGGTATGTAGTAGGTTCAAAACATACTAGATTAATCAGCGATGCTTCAGCACTAGATTACATCATATTTTAAACAAAAATAACATTCAACATCATTATTTTTATCTAAAAAACATTATAAACAAAAGAATTTGAAATCGAGTATGAGTTCAAAAGAATTTGATGTGAATGGTACTGATTACAAAATAGTGATAACAGAGCAAGTAATTGCCCACGTCAATAACCTCAAAGAACTCTATAATGCAGCATATGAAGATCCTGAAAGTTTTGAGGACGTAAGTTCTGAAATATCTGACACAATTAAAGAAATTGCAAGTACTGTAGAACCAGATGCAGAAGATAGTGATTTAGATGGCATTATTCAAGTGATCATCAAAACAGTAGATGCCAAGGCTGATGAAATTAAAAAAGAATTAGAAGCAAAGCCTACAAAAAAACCAAAATCCAAAAAATAATTCCATTTTGACCTTAAACTCATTAAAAATTATGGGATAAATTATATTCTAATTGAAATAATCAATAACATGTCAAAAAGCTGTGAATGTGGTATTTGTGATCATCATAGTGAATCAGAATGCGTTCAGAAAGAATGCAAATGTTGTCTAAATTTCCACGAAAGATCAGGACCTAAACGAAAATAGTTATTTTTTTAAAATTAACTATCATTCCCATAGCATCCACATTTCTTTGAAATATGTCTTGAGCAACCAAATAACCTATGATCTGCACATCCACATAATACACATTTTTTACCTTCAGTCATAACTTTTCAATTAAATCCTCTATGCTCTCAATCTTTTTTTTATCTTCTAATGCTTCGATGATTTTTAACCTCATATTTTTTACTCTATGAAGATCACCAGAATATAAGGGAGCCATAGTTTCAATCTCTTTTTCAAAATAATAATTATTCAAATATTGGCTGAATTTTGATTGCAATGTTTTAAAATCATTCAAAGGGATTTTTTTTTCATCAATATTGTTTGTTACAACTTTGATGAATCCATTAATTTTTAGCATTTCTTTGTTAATATTATCAAGATCTCCAGGTTTATCTTGAATTCTTCTAAGAATATTGTAAGAATCAAGTATTTGAGAAAGTATTTTTTTTAGATACTCGTTATATGAAATCACATTTACCATTAAGATACATCCAATCTAAAGGTTAAGAAAAAATACCAAAATTAGATTAATAAAAAATATTTTGATTTTTAATGACTTTGATTTTTTCATATTCCAAAAAATGACTTAACTTGTATGAAATTTGCACATTTGCTTTAAATTATCATTGATTTTCTGTAAGTACGATGCAAGATGATGCCTATCTCAAGTGTATTAACCCACAATGCGGTTTAGAATATTCAATTGAGAGTACAAATGTACAATGTGAAAAAGGCCACATGTTAGATGTAAAATACAAAAAAACACCATCAGTTAATCTAAAAGAGGTTTTTTACAAAAGACGAAATTCTGAAGGAAGTATTTTCAATGAAAGTGGAGTTTGGAGATTTCGTGAATTACTAAATTTTTGTCAGATTGATACTGAAAACATTGAAGAATGTTCAAGATATTTGGTATCACTTGATGGAGCAGAGGGAAGACAATCAAAACCATATCGCATGTCAAAAGCTGCAGAATTCATCAATATTTCAAATGATGATTTATGGCTACAGCCTGAAGGGTATAATCCAAGTGGCTCATTCAAAGATAACGGAATGGCTACAGCTGTAACTCATGCAAAGATGATAGGGGCAAAAAAAATTGTTTGTGCATCAACCGGCAATACATCAGCATCAGCTGGAATGTTTGCAGCAAATGAGGGAATCAATTGTGATGTGTATATTCCTGCAGGGCAAATAGCACCTGGAAAACTAAGTCAAGCCTATCAATTTGGAGCTCAAATTGTAGAAGTGAATGGGAATTTTGATGATGCGTTAAAAGAATCACTGGATGATGCAAAAAATCACGATGGTTACACGGTGAACTCCATCAACCCATTTAGGATAGAAGGACAAAAAACAATTCCTTTTAGAGCATTAGAGTATCTAAATTGGGAATCTCCAGATTGGATTGTTTATCCAGGAGGAGCATTGGGAAATACATCAAGTTGTGGTAAAGCATTAATGGAGTTATATGAATGGGGATGGATTAAAAAAATTCCAAGAATTGCAGTAATTAATTCTGAAGGTGCAAGTACATTATCTGATTTATATAATGGCAAATTTGAAGGCGAAGAGCTCAGATGGAACAAAGGAAATCCAAACACAGAATTAATTTCCAGATACTATAACCATTTAGATAAAGAAGGATTAAAACCAAAAACTAAAGCAACTGCAATTCAAATTGGCAGACCTGCAAACATATTGAAAGGTTTACGTGCACTAGAATTTACAAATGGTGTTGTAACAACAGTTTCAGATTCTGAAATGTTGGATGGAATGTCCGTTGTAGGCCTTAATGGGTTTGATTGTGAGATGGCATCAGGCGCATCCGTTGTTGGAATAAAAAAGTTGATCATTGAAGAGATCATAAAAAAAGATGACGTTGTCATCGGAATTCTCACCGGCCGACAAAAAGACGCAATGCTACCCGTAGATTATCACAATAACCCTGAAAATAAATTTGCAATTCCACCAAGAAATTAGCCTCGTCTCTTAGGCACAAGTTATTAAGAACATGTAGTCATCTCAAGCCTTAAATCAATGTTTTAGTAAACAAGTTCAACCAAAAGATGGTGCAAAAATATTAAATGAGTAAAAAACTAAGTTTTGAAAAAAATTCTGGGAGGATCCCATGGTAGATTTGTGGATTGAAATTACAGCATTAGTTGTTCTTATCGGATTATCGGGATTTTTTAGCGGATTAGAAGTTGCTCTTGTGGGAATAAGGAAATCAAAAGTAATCCAACTATTTAATGAAGGGAGAAAAGGATCTAAAGCACTTCATAAATTAAAAATGAATCCAAGCTGGATGATGTCAAGTGTAAATCTTGGCAACAACCTGGTAAATGTTGGAGCATCCGCACTTGCTACTAGTTTAGCAATTAGGTTATTTGGAGATGACGGATTAGGAATTGCAGTTGGAATCATGACATTTTTGATTCTAGTATTTGGTGAAATCACCCCGAAGACTTACTGTAATGCAAACTCCACCAAAATTGCATTAAAATACGCACCAGTATTACTAGTGTTTAGCTATGTATTTTATCCAATTGTAAAATTCTTTGAAACAATTACTAAAGGAGTTGTAAAAATGACGGGCAGCAGTCAAACACCACCTCCAATTACCGAGGAGGAAATCAAAGGAGTGATCGACCAAGGATTGGAAGAAAAAGCAATTGAAAAAGACGAGATGGAGTTGGTTCACGGCGCTCTAAAATTCGATGATACAGTAATTCGCTCTGTTATGACTCCAAGAACAAAGATGTTTTCATTAAATTCGAAAATGCTACTTTTTGAAGCACTGCCACAGATTAATCAAAGCGGTCATTCAAGAATCCCAATCTATGGAAATTCAAGTGATGATATTGTTGGATTCATCCATGTTAGAGATGTTCTCAAAGAATTAGAGAGAGAGAATAAAATGGTGAGTCTTGAACAAATAGCAAGAAAACCCGTTTTTGCATCTCAAGAAAAAATGGTTAGTGCATTGCTAAAAGAAATGAAAGGAAGGAAAACCCACATGGCAATGGTGGTTGATGAGCACGGTGGTGTTGAAGGTCTGGTCACTCTAGAAGATTTGCTTGAAGAAATAGTAGGCGAAATTGAAGATGAAACGGATTTAACAAGACAGGCAGGATATGAAAAAATTGATCAAGATACAATTATCACAAATGGGGATATTGAGATTGACACCATCAATGAGATTTTTAAAACTAAAGTTCCTGAAGGAGATGATTATGCATCCCTTAATGGATTACTACATGAAAGACTACAAGACATACCGCAAGAAGGAGACAAAGTGGAAGTTGAAGACTTGAGAATAATTGTAGAAAAAGTTTTAAAAAACTTTCCTAAAAAAATCAGAATCGAGAAAATTAAAAATTAATCTTTTTTAGCAAAATGCTCTTGTAATTTTTGTTTTTTTTCAGTCATATGGAATATGGATTCTGTGTGGGTAAATGCTTCTTTGTATGATTTCTCAAATAACATCGCTTGCATTAACATGTGGTTTTCAGGAATTACAATTCCGGTCTGATCATCAGAATACATCATTTGTACAGTGTCACCAATGGATACGGTCATGTTTGCGTGGATGTGTATCATGTTGGTATCCGTAAAATTAAAGCCCATATTTTGAGCATAATCTCTAACATCCTTTGTTCCCTTTGCAGTCCATAGCGTAGCAACACCAAATTCATTTGCAAATATATCATGAATTTCAGAAGGTTTTGGTGCGGTGTCCTTGAATCTGACATCCATAATATGTAGGTGCATTTGTCTTGAAGGAACTTTAATTGCACGAACATAGAGTGGTGCATCTTTTCCAAAATAGAGTTTAACATCATCACCATGATGTGGTTTTTCAGTCATTTCTATGGTGTCTGAAAGTTTTTTTTCTGTTTGCTCAATGTCTGCCCATCGTCTGACGAGTGTTACATCAAATCGAACTAATTGATCACCAAATTTATCGCGTAAAGGTTCAAGAATTCGTCCCATTCCAGTCACATTGCAACTACCTTGCATAACATGACGTTTGCCTAATGCTTGATCATAATTAGCTCTAGAATTAAACAGTAAATCCGAAACTGTTTCATCTCCAATTGTCGATTCTCCACCTTGATAAATGGCAGGAATATTTTTTGGCTCATAAAGATTTTTTTTGTTTTTATACCCATGTCCGCCAGGAGCGGCATCAATTACTAAATCACATTCATCTAGTGCAGACTCCAAGGTTCCAGCAATTTTAAAATTAGAGAAATCACCCATTTTTTTTTCAGGAACATATACATCAAGATCTTTTGAAATTGCCTCTTCTACTTTAGCATCGGGAGAATACTTTCCAATTCCAATAACTTGTATTTCTGGATCATCTTTCAAAAAAGAAACAATTCTACTACCAATAGAACCATATCCGTTGACAAAAACTTTCTTCATGATTTGGATATATTTGACCCATTTATTTAGGTTCTAAACAATAATAGATCTTAATAATTTAAAATATGCCTAGTTGAGAAAATATCACGCATATTTTAAACAGAAAATTTGTCATTTTAATACAAAAATTATAAAATATGAATATTGTGAAATATTTTGGAAAACATACAACATTTTAGTCAATTAAATACCAAATAGAGCATATTAATGAATTAAAAATAATCAAGTTGGGACAATTAAGAACTCTTTAAATTTTTGAATTTTAAATTTTAAATATGGGATTTTTATCAAATTTTAAAAAAATATTCAGTCTACAAAAAGAGAAAAAATCGCCCAGATGAATGGCAAACGACTCAAAGAACTATTAAAAAAATTCAAAGAAGAACGAGACAGAGTGGAAAAAGAGACAGGAAGTAGACCACAGATTGATCAAAGTACACAAATGTTTATGCAAAAAGTTCTGAACTCATGGATTAACGAAGGCAGAGACATTGACGAAGAAAGATTTTGGGAAGAGGTTGATCATAATAGGCAATTTACACATCCAGTGGAATACTATGAAGCTAATCGAGAAGTTTAAAAAATATCAAAATTCAATGATGCTTTGTATGTTCACATTAAAAAACTGAAAGTAAATTTTTGTGAATGGCATTTAATCACAAAAGACTAAATGTACTAAAAAAAATTAAAAGTTATTGATACACGGTCCCTCTCTGGCAATAGGTGCTGGAATTGCATCAATTGTGATAATTATTGCATTTATTGGATTTGATGGCATTTCAAACCAGTCAGAACTTGTAATCGAACCAGCCCCAACAGTTCAACAAGTAGGACCACCAAAGATTACAACAGAGACATTCTTAGCAAACGGTTCACCAGTTCTCGGAGATTCAGATGCCCCAATCACATTAATTGAATTTGGAGACTATCAGTGTCATTTTTGCAATGTTTTTTTTCATTCAACAGAAGATGACATTTTAAAAAATTATGTTGAAACAGGAAAAGTCAAAATGATTTTCAAAGATTATAACATAATTGGTCCTGATTCCATTAATGCCTCCCATGGGGCTCATTGTGCAAATGATCAGGGGTTATTTTGGGAATATCACGATATTTTGTATTCAAACTGGACTGGTGAGAATAATGGATGGGCATCATCAGAAAATCTAGGAACATTTGCCCAAGAAATTGGGTTAGACATGGATATTTGGTCTGAATGTATGGTAAAGGCAATGCACTCACAGACAATCCTTGCAAGTAACAAAGATGCAAAAAATTTAGAATTAACTGGAACCCCGGCATTTTTTGTGATTGGACCCGATGGTAAAACAACGAAACTTTTTGGAGCGCAGCCTTTTGAGACGTTTAAGAATATATTTGAAAATGAATTGGAAAAATAAGAAAATGCGATCAAATAATTATTGACTTGTCAGAAAAAATATAAAAATTCCCTTCCCAGTTAGACAGAATTAACCCAATATCCTTATTAATGAATTTCCGGGACCAAGCTTATGACAGCTGGAATAGATGATATTGCGATATACATTCCACGATTGTATATTGATGCATCTGATTTTGCAATTAACAGGGGATTAGATCCAGTAAAATTACAAAAAGGTTTAGGAGTTTCTCAAATGGCAATAGTTGATGCCAATCAAGATCCAGCATGTCTTGCAGCAAATGCATGTTTGCAAATTATGCAAAAAAATAAACTATCGCCAGAAGATATTGGAAGATTATACATTTCAACTGAATCAGCATTTGATGAATCAAAGGCGATGAACTCCTATGTGGTAGGAATGCTAGAACAGGTTTATGGTCAAGGCGCGTTTGAACATTGTGGAGGAGTAGAAACTAAATTCGCCTGTGTTAGTGGCTCTTATGCTCTTTATGATAATACAAATTGGATTAGAGCAGGTGAAGCTGAAGGAAAACATGCACTCGTCGTAGTTTCAGATATTGCAAAGTATGACATGGGTTCTAGTGGAGAAATGACGCAAGGAGCAGGAGCAGTAGTTATGCTTCTCAATGATAATCCAAGACTGTTGGCATTTGATCCTAAAGTTACAGCCACATCAATTAAAGATGAATATGACTTTTACAGGCCTTTTGGAAAAGAAACCCCTATTGTACACGGACAGTATTCTAATTTGCTTTATATGATCCAAGTAAGAAAAGCACTTGAGGCATACAAGAAAAAAATAATTTCAACAGGACTAATCAAGATAAAGACAGACGAAACAATTTTGGATCATATGGACTACATTAACATGCACTTGCCATACAGCAATATGGGAAAGAAAGCATTGGCGTATTTAGTTAGACACGAGTGGAGGCAACTTCCACGATGGAGAAAAATATTGCAAGATATAGAAATGGATGAACCAATACCTAAAGACCCACGTGGAACAATTGAATCGGTATTAGGTGATGAAGAGTTTATGGCAAAAGATCATGAATTTACCAAACTGTTTACAAGAACCCCCGAATATCAAGAAATTTATGAATCAAAGCTTGCAAGTTCACTTGTTGCATCAACTATGATTGGTAATTTGTATACGGCATCGTTATACCTTGGATTTAGAAGTAGTTTAGAATTTGAATACAAAAAAGGAATTGATCTGGAAGGAAAAAGAATAGGATTCGGATCTTATGGCAGTGGAAGTAGTGCAATGGTATTCAGCGGAGTTGTACAACCAGAATACAAAGAAATTGTAAATGATATGAACCTGCAATCAGAAATTGGTAATAGAAAAAGACTGACGTGGGAGGAATATGAAGAATTACATGAAAATAAACTATCACCAGAAGAATCAATGGTGAATTCAAAGAAAGAATTCATCTTAGTTGATGTGCAAACTGAAAAAGAAAACAGAGGCGAAAGACGTTACGTCTACAACGAATAATTAATCAAATAATTAATAAAAATTTGTAAATCAAGCAACATAGGTTTCGTTTACCCTTCATTGAAATTTTTTACTTTGACATTTGGAACAATATGTAGCAAACAAATTTGCACTAGGATCATACTTTACATTCAAATCAGATTCATCAGTACAAAGCCGAATCCCATCTTTTACGACGTGTATCATATTATCTGCTAAAATAAAATAAGCCTCAGGTTCTTTATCAGTCATGATTTTTTATCCGTTATCAATCCCTATGAATTAAGTCAGCGAATTTTTTCTTTTCCCTTCAGCAATTCCTTCAATTTTTCCTTTAATAAAAGCAAGATCATATGTCCTAAGCAAAACCTCTTCACCATCCTGCATATTTGTTTGCAGATGTTTTGCCATGTTTTTAAGAATTTCTTCTTTAGATGGAATTTCAGAAACGTCTGTCATTTTATTTTTAATAACAACTGTGTATTATAATCTAATCTTCAAACTATTCAAAACTCATTTTGGATTTCAGTTTAATTCCATCACCTAGAAGGTCTCTTAAATCCCTGCTTTATGTTACAGTTAGATGCAGAAGAGTTTTCAAATTTTCTGTCTAGACGCTTCTTTTTTGATGTAGAATTATCCATAACTTCTTCAATTTTGAAAACTTTCTTAGCAGGTACTTTGATTGGGGTCTCAGTGAAAATGATGTTTGTAGCGGGAATTTTTTGAGATGTTTTGTTTGGATTTTTCTTTTTTAGTTTATCTGTATCCATAGATGTTTTTTTAGTCCATGTGATATTTCTTACATCAGATGATGAAGACCTTTCAATGTTGTAATCTCCCAATGATTTGGTCATACATTATTCATATTCATTACAAACTTAAGCGTATTGAAAAAGAGGTTTATTTTTGATTTAGTTTGCTTGTTTTGTATTTCTTCTTGTCCATTCATCAATTATTTCAGTAAAGTTTGAATCAAATTCAAACATTAGTTCTACAAAATCCTCCTGTGTGAAGGATACTCCATTTCCATTCTCATCAATAAAACAAAATCCGTTGTTTTTAAAATACCATGCTGAATTACCCAAGATTTGATGAAAATGTTTTGGGAATAATTCTTCAAATTCGGCCATCCCTAATTCTTGAGCAAGACTAAGTACTAGTTGGTGCAATGTAGTATTTTTTGTAACTTTGATTTTTTTCTTACCAATTTTTTTAGTGGGATTGATGAATTCTTTCAGGATGGATGTGCTGGTTTCAAGATAATTCAAGCCGTGAAAAATGAAATAATTAGATATCAGTCTCATAGTGGACACATCACGAATTTCGAATTTTTTTGAAACAAAGCCTGTAAGTGTTGTCAATTTTTTAGGATCTTGAAAAATATTATTGAAGTCTTGAAATGTTTTAGATTCATCTTTACGATTTTTTATAATATGTTTTGTAATTTCTGGAAATTTTGAAAAATCTTTGTAAACTATAAGGTTTTTAGCTTCTGCCTTGTCAAAGAAATCTTTTATTATTTTTCCTCTTCTATGAGGTGTCATGAATCTTGTGTTAGAATAACGAACTTAAGCCTATGGATTAAATTCAGAAATTAATTATAATTTTACACATCTCTTTCCTTTGCATTGAATATGAGATCAGAATCACCCGTTTTTTCTTTTAATTTAACATATTCTTCTTTTTGTCTGATCATTTTTTCCCTATACTCCCCAAACATTTTTTCTTCATCTAATATCTCCTCTTTGTGACATATTCTCTTGTGAATCAAATAATTCGTAACTACATTCTCATCATCCGTTAGTATCATGTCACAATGTTCACATTTCATTACTTGACAGACCAGATTACAACACATAACAATTAAACTTTTTACAAACTTGGTAGAATCATTTTTTTGACCTTTTGTCGGTCTGATTAAAAATGACTTGATTTATTTTAATTCAAAAATACAACAAGCAGACATTATGATATAAGTGAGGCTTTTTATGCTGTCAAATAATGAAAGAAGAAGAAGCAAATCCAATCAAAGATTACTTGTTTGAATATATTGAGAAATCACAGATAATTCCAAACCTGATTGTCGGAAAAAAGTTTGATGAGATAATTGAAGATATTACAAATAATTGTTACAATCAAGTTATATCAATGGGGAAAAAAGATGAATCCGTCGGGGTTTTAGCTACGGGATTACTGCATTATCTACTCACTAATGCCCTGATCACAAGCCAAAGAAAAATAGATCATAATGGAATTGATGTAGATATTGTAGTTCCAGACATAAAGACTTTGGAGAAAGATCCAAAAAAAACATTGTTAATTTGCATACCAAAATCATCAGACATTAAAATAATCAATGAAAAAATTGTCCAAATGGAGAAAATTCAACCTGAAAAAGAAAATATCTGGCTAGTATTGTCTGAAAACATCCCAATTGGAAAAAAATCATTTGTGTTGTCTAAAGAAAATAACACATTTTCAAAAATAATCTTTGAAATAGCTAAATTTAGCAATGTTGGTGGATCAAATAAATTTAAAATTTTACGAGTGTAAGATACATCTATTTCAACAATAATTTCAAATCAAGATTTTTCTTGAAGATTTTATTCATTGAGGAATCGCTCAAATCGTCAATAAATGGAATCGAGCCCAATATTGGAACATCCAACAGATTTTTCAAATCACGTGCCAATTCTTTTGTTTTGTATCCATCAGAATCAAAATCATTTATGATTATTCCTTTAATTGGAATTTTATATTTTTCACACATCCTTACAGTCATTATGGTGTGATTGACAGTTCCAATTTTACTTCTCGTCACTATGACTGCAGGGATTTTCATTTCTTTAATCAGATTTGCTACATAGTAATCTTTCAAAATAGGAGTCATCACGCCACCCATTCCTTCAACAAGGATCATCTCATGAAGTTTTGATAATTTTTTGAAACTTGAAAGTATCGCAGGAATTTTTGGTTTTATTTTCAAATTTTTCCATGCAGTGTAAGGTGATGCAGATATTGGGAAGAATTGAGGGTTTACTAAATTCTCAGGATCATTTACTTGAGCAGCAGTAGATAAAATTTCAACATCTTCCGATTTCAATCCCTTTTTCTGGGCAATTCCTGCAGCAAAAGGCTTCATTACACCCACATCAATGCCCATTTTTCGAACAGATACTGCCAAGCCTGCTGTGATGTACGTTTTTCCGACATCAGTATCAGTTCCGGTGATGAAAATGGATTTCAATACAATAGATTCAAATCATTTCATTGATTAATTCATCGGTTAGTTCAGACACGCCTAAACGTCTATTCCTGTAATTACCCAATCAAGTGTTCTGAGAACGCCTTGATAGTATTTCATGGCTTCCATCGATTCAGTTTCCACCAATCTTTTTTCTATTTCTTTTCTATATTCTTCAATTTCTTCTTCAGTTTTCATGAATACTGATACCATAAGATGATTTATTCATTAATCTTTAGAGTCAGAAGAAAAGATCAAAGCAAATCGGTTAATTATTAAGATCTGAAATTACACCAAAGCAGTTGAAAAGTTCTGTCTGGCACCCAAACACGCAGATGAAAGAGTGGGAATCTTTTGATAAAATTACCAAAGGTAAAGGAGTATGGCTAATTGACTCGAGAGGAAACAAGATGATTGATGCTGTTGCATCAATGTGGTGTAATGTGTGGGGACATTCAAATCTACAACTAATTACAGCCATTACGGAACAAACCAAGAAACTCCAGCATTCGCCATTGTTTAACCTCACAAACGAGCCTGCAGAAAAACTTGCAAATACCCTAGTAAAAATATCGCCAAAAATGCACAAGGTGTTCTATTCAGATAACGGCTCGTCTGCAATGGAGATTGCCATCAAAATGGCATTACAATATTGGAAAAATATTGGAAATGAAAAGAAGACAGAGATTGCAACATTGGAAAACGGATATCACGGAGATACATTTGGAGCCATGTCTGTAGGATACGTGCCAGAATTTTTTGGCAAATTCAAAAAACAATTATTTTCAACAATTCAATTTCCGGTTCCAAACAAATACAGGATTCCAAAAGGATTCACTTTTACAGACTATCAGAATCACTGTTTAGAAAAAATTGAAAGCAAGTTTTCCAAAAACAACAACATTGCGGCATTTGTAATGGAGAGTGGTGCACAGGTTGCAGGGGGAGTAATAATTTATCCAAAAGGATTTCAATCCAAAATCAGCCAGATATGTAAAAAATATGACGTGTTGTTTGTTCTAGATGAAATTGCAACCGGTTTTGGAAGGCTAGGATCAATGACACAGTATGAGGAACAAAAAAGTATTCCAGACATTGTGGCATATGGCAAAATGCTAACTGGAGGATACCTTACGATGGCTGCAACGTTGGCAAATAAGAAAATTTATGATTCATTTTTAGGTGAATTTAACGATTGGGTACATCTGTTTCACGGTCACACTTACACAGGAAATCCAATCGCTGCAGCTGTTGCAAACGAAAATCTGAACATGTATAAGAAAAATAATTTGATTAAAAAAATTCAAAAAACGTCAAAAGTTTTTGATGAATTCCAGGATGAATTATCCGAAATAGATATCGTGGGAGATATCAGATACAAAGGAATGCTCATGGGGATTGAACTTGTGAAAAACAAAAAAGAAAAAACTCCAATTCATCCCCAAAAATCAATTAACAAGATATTTTTTGAGGAGGGTAAAAAACAAGGAATCTACCTGAGAACACTTGGAAACATAGTCATGCTTGTACCTCCTTTAGCAATAACGGAAAAGGAACTCAGTTTACTCCTAAAAAAGGCAATTAAAACAATTCAATCTGCAAAATCAAAGGTAGTTTGAAGACTGTTAACCCCCTACCACAAGAAGG
>JAOUAE010000141.1 GCA_029861085.1 Candidatus Nitrosopumilus sp.
AATGCTTCCACCGATTTTTTGTTTTGATTTTTGGAGAATGATGATACGGAATATGTTCATCGGTAGTACCAATGCAGATAATGCAGAAATTATTACAATAAGGACAAATCCCAATTCAGTTCCAGAAGGAATGTGGCTTACCACATAAGGTTCTAAGAAAATGTATTCAGATAAAATCAATAAACCAATTAACATTGAAGTAAAAATCACTAATGCTAAGATAATGTATTTAGGATTTGAAAATACAAATTTTAAAGTAGATATCATTAGACCATAGGATCCAGTATTTGTTTAAACACTGAAAATGGTTGCGCTCCGCCAAGTTGTTGTTGTCCATCAGGACCCACTATGAAGAATCCAGGAGTTCCTCTTACACCATGATCTCTTGCTTGTTGAATATTATACTGAACACGCTTTGAATATTTTCCAGAATCAAGACAAATTTCAAACAATTCCATGTCAAGTCCCAAACTAAATGCAAATGCCTTTAACCGTTCAGAATCTGCCCATCCTCCATCAATTGTTGACTCTTGAGAAGTGTAAAGAAGATCATGATAGTCCCAATACATTTCTTGATCTTCAGCGCAATATGATGCTTGAGCTGCTTTTGGGGAATCACTTCCCAAAAATGCCAAGTCAACAAAAACTAAATTCACTTTTCCAGTTTCAATATAATCACGAGTTAATTCAGGTTTTGTGTTATGAAACCAGTTAAAACATTGATGGCATTGATAATCGCCAAATTCAACAATAGTTATCGGAGCTGATGGATCACCCAAAATCGGAGAACCCATAGCAGTAGAAATGGTACCATGCGTTCTACCCATATCAAGATTAACAGTTTCAGAAGTAGATGCAGACAGCGAGGCTACTACGCCTGCAATAATTGCAATAACAATGACGCCTAGAATTAGGACTTTTTTGTTCATAATTCAAAACAGTATGAGTAGGTTAAAAAAACTTATTCCAAATTCTGAGAAGATTTTCGTTTAAACAGATTCACAAATTTTGCGATGGCCGTATCAATCGGACATATTTCACAGACAAATTTTGAAGAATGGTTATCAAAATGCTTTTCAAATTGTTCACGTGATTCAAAAATAAGATCACATTTTTCACAGTAAACCTTAGATACATTATTTTTCAAAAGTTTTCTCACAAACAATTTTTGTAATTATTGCTTATAAAGATCCTGTTGAAAACCAACACATGAAAAAAATCATGGATAAATTTGTAACAGGATTTTTTGTTGTAACCCTGGGAATTTTATGGTATTGTAGTTCAAAATACCAAGTAAAACCAAATCAATACACAATATTAATTTACGATGTTTTTGGGAACCAAATCAAAATAGATGAAATTAGAACTAGTTTCAGCACATATAGAGTAACAAAAAGTTACATTTCAGAATATCAAAATAGATTCCCACATTATGATTTTTCAATGGCAACAGAAATGCCGGAGATAAAAAGAAAAACATTGCTTCGGATTTTTAAAAAAGTTCAAAGATAATGAATTCTCATGTGAGCATTCAATTCCATCTCGTACATGGTTACAAATCCACAATGAGTGCATGAAAACATATCATTTTGAGATTCAGCAGCATCGTCTTCAATGATTTTTCCAGAGATGGATGTAATGTTTATCATATTATTATTAGATATTACAGCAAAATTATTCCCCTGATCTATTGAATCTAAAAATTCTTTGATTGCAGAAATCACTGCAGAGGAATCAATAATATCATCATCATCCATTGCAGATAAAGTAAATTGATCATGTTTTAAGGTAGGAATTGCAGCCATTTGATCGGCTACATAAACAAGTAATTCATTTTTTATAGAAACGACGTCCTTACAATCAATTGTGAGCATAAAATTTCATGATTAAATCAATATTTTAGTTTAACAGTGATTTGAAAATGGTTATTATTGTTTGACATTGTGAGTTTGATCATATGGGAGATTCAGAAACATTTGGAGTAGAGAAAGGTCATGGAGAAGAGATAGTATCTTGGTTAAATAAACAAGCAAAATCTCAATCCATGAAACTTGAAGCTAGATTATACGGTTATGCCATATCTACTGAGAACTTTGGTGATTTTGAAATGTTTTCATGGATCGGAGACGTTCAAATTGCAAGAAAGATGATCATCAAAGCAAGTAAAAGATTCAAAGTAAAAGTTATTGAAGGCGGATACAAACCGAAAGAGAAAATAATTAAAATAAAAAAACTTGATTTCGCCAAAGTGAAAAAAGGAGATAAGACGATAGGCCAATTAGAATTTACAGCTTCTAGATTTGGAAACAACCATTGGGAAATCCAAAATGAAGAACGTCATTAACAATATAATTTTGGAGAAGAAATGAGAATAGAAAAAATAGGAATCATAGGCATAGGAATGTTAGGAAATGCAGTAGCACTACACTTGATAGATTCAGGTTTTGAAGTAACAGTTTATAATAGAACAAAAGAAAAAGCACTGCAACTAAAAGAAAAAGGAGCAAAAATTTCAGCATCTCCAAAAGAAATTGCAGAAAATTCAGAATTAGTCATCATTATAGTAAAAGATGCAAATGCAGTAAAGCAAATTTCATTTGAAAAAAATGGAATCATAGAAGGAAATCATGAAAAATTAATTGTTGCAGATATGAGCACGATTGATCCACTAGAATCAAAAAAGATTTCAAAAAAATTTCTAGAATACAAGATAAATAAATTGGACATTCCAGTAATGGGCGGTCCAAATGTTGCGATTACTGGAGAATTAGTAATGATGGCATCAGGAAATAAAGAAAGTTTTAATCATTGTAAAGAAATCCTTAACACTATTGCAAGCAAAGTGTTTTTCCTAGGAGATAGCGGTGTTGCACATTCTGTCAAATTAGCCATGAATCTTCAAATTACAATGTTAGCACTCGCTTTATCTGAAGGCATAATGCTTGTAAAAAAATCAAATGTGGATCCAAAAATATTTCTTGAGATTCTAAACTCCACATATTTTAAAACTGGAATGAGTGAAAAAAAAGCATACAAAATGATAGAAGGTAAATATGATACGACATTCACACTTGCAAATCTAAAAAAAGACATCGCTACCATGACAAATACCGCAAAATCATTAGGAATCAAACTACCCATGATCAATAAAGCGGAAGAAATGTACGAAAATGCGATCAAAGAAGGGTTTGGTAACACAGATTACACAGGAATAATCGAATATCTCAAAAAAATAAACGAGTAAAATAAACCAAAATCATAAATAAAATTTAACAAAAATTCTATATGTTATGAGCACGATGAAATAATATGCGATTAAGTGATAAAGTTGCCATCGTTACTGGAGCATCAAGTGACATTGGTAAAGGGATCGTGAAGAGATTCGTAGAAGAGGGATCCAAAGTAATTATGGTTGCAAGGAATTTGGAGAAATTAGAAGCCACCAGAAAAGAGATAGGCAATGAAGAATTAACTGCGTCAGTCTCATGCGATTTAACTGATGAATCTCAGGTACTGCAAGCAGTAAATCAGATCATGGATACATATGGTAAAATTGACATTTTAGTAAATAATGCAGGAGGAATTAACGACCCAATACATTTTCATGAAATGCAAGATTCAGCAATTAAGAAACTCATAGACATCAACTTGTTAGGAGTATTTCACATGTCAAAAGCTGTTCTTTCAAAAATGTCAGACGTTAAAAGTGGGGCAATAGTAAACATTGGATCCATTTCAAGTGAAAGGGCAGTGCCAAGAGTTCACTTGGCAATATATTCATCAACTAAAGCTGCA
>JAOUAE010000142.1 GCA_029861085.1 Candidatus Nitrosopumilus sp.
TCAAATGATTCATCATTTCAGGATGCTTGTCCATCATAGATTGATTGTGAGGTCCATATCCTCTATCAACTAATTTCAAATATGTAGATGGCATTACACATGCAGGATTTCCATTACTTTTTTGTATTAACAAATGTCCAGGTTTACAAGTTAGCATGTCAGGATCTACAAATTTTTTCCATTGTTGATGTGGAGTCATTTGTTGTTGGGCAAAAGAGTTTTCAAAAAATGCAGGACTAATAGTAATAGTGAGGATCATAATAAAGAGAAACGAAAATTTGAAATTCAATAGAATTAATAATTATTTTTCTCTTAAAAAGCAATCGTAAAAACCAAATTTATCAATAAATTATTTTGAAAACAAGTTAATTTTTCTCTCAACCAGTTTTCCATGACCAAGTTTTCCAATTACTTTAAAGTCCTCAGCTACTAGTTCTCCCCGAACAATTGTTTTAACAGGCCAACCTTTTAGATTTCTTCCTTCATATACAATATAATCAGAAAACCCTCCAAACAAATCAGAAGTTACCTTTTTTTCTTTTTTCAAGTCCAACATAGTAATATCTGCATCAGAATTTTTCTCAAGTGTACCTTTTTGTGGATACATTCCAAAGATTTGAGCAGCATTTTGACTAGTAAATCTAACAAGCTGTTCTAATGTAATCTTATTTTGGTTAATCCCATCATTGAGTAAAATAGGAAGTGAAGTTCCAATTCCTGGAAATCCTGCAAGAGCACTCCAAACATCATCACCGCCTAGTTTGAGTTTAATTTGATTTGCAACATGATCTGTACCTATTGTATCTATAAGATTTTGAGATAAAGCAGTCCAAACTGACTTTTTGTCATTTTTTGTTCTAATTGGAGGCATGACTTTTGCAAGATATCCAGATTGCTGTTCATAAGAAAGTGTAAGATAGTGAGGACATGTTTCAACAAAAATTTTTGTTCCAAGTTTTTTTTCTTCTTCAATTTGTTTTAGTGCTCGCTCAGAGCCAATATGTACAAAATAAATCACACAGTTATAGTCTCGTCCAAATTTTGATACAGTTTTGATTGCTTTTGCCTCAAATTCTGGAGAACGACTTGAAGACCATGCAGATAAACCATCTTGGTTTTTTTCTTTTGCAGTTTTAATTCCACATCCACATGATTCATAGTCTTCTGCATGAACCAATACTGGACAACCAAGTTCTGCTGCAGCCTTTACTGTTTGTTCAACTAATTCATCAGTAACATTTACCTTAGCTGCAACAAGATCAGAAGAATTTGGCGGCATGTCCATGTATACATGACCAACTTCACCGCCAAGATTCATGTAAATTTTAAAAGAGGTAATTCCTTTTTCAACGCAAAGATTCATCTCCTTGATTTGTTGTGGAGTAAAAATAGAAGCATGTATTGCATAATCAATGTAATGATTTCTAGATGAAACATCAAGCTGAGATTGCAATGAATTAGAAAAGGGATCACCTAATCGAAGCATCCTCATCATTGTAGTGATTCCTCCTATTGCTGCAGCATGAGATTCAGTTTTTGCAGCCTCATTAATTGAAGAATATACTCCATAGTGAACATGAGTATCAATGGGGCCGGGAATTGAAACTAGGCCACTGCCATTGATTTTGTTATCACATGCAGGTACATCATTTGTGTATCCTACAATTTTCCCCTCATCAATTAAGATATTTTTATCCACCATTCCTTGAGATAGAACAACGTGTGAATCGATAATTACGGTATCATAAGTCATCTGAAAAATTTTAGACCCTTGGGCTATTATGCGTTGAGATAAAGTGTATGTGATTGTATACTTTCCTGTTTCTTATTACTATCATGTGTACAGTTTTTGCATGTCATATATACAAGAAATTAGATGTTTCATATTGTATTTTAGATATTCTTAACTAAACTTTTGCCATAGCATTAGATATGGTGAGTTTATTCCCATTTGATGCAGGTAATCTACTTACTTTTTTGGTGGCCATTTCAGCAACAAGTCTAACTTTGTTAGTGATAAATAGGGAATTTTTAAATCAAAGATTCAATCTTAAAAAAACTCTTGATTCTAAAGGGAAAAAACGAGCCCTGACTTATGTTGGATGGAACTTGAGATTATTTGCAGGAATGATAATGTCACAATTGGTACTCATTCTTGTTTTGATGATCAGAATACTGCTAGAAGAACAGGCTGAATGGCTTGATTATTACCTTATTTTATGGCAAGCAATCAATATAGCTACCTGGGTAATGGTTTTTGGTTATTATATAGTCTATAATTTTTTCTTTAGGCTTCCTTTAAAACACTAAATTAATACGACAATTTTTTCATTTGATTTTCATAACCCTATCTAAGATTATGAAAATTACCTATGGATTACAAAAGGACTAATTGAGAATCAACTCAACTTCCAACTTACCGCTTTCATATTTGCTTTTGATTCCCTTGATCTTGCTTTTGTACAAAAAGAGTCGCTTTCCTTCATCTGTAATCGTGCCAGATGTCTGAACCAGTTTGTTGTCATGAAGAGTCTGGATTCTTCTATATACGGTACTAAGAGGAATCTTTTTTTCACTGGCTATCTCTATTACTGATTTTGGCATATCCATAATGGCTTCAAGAATAAATCTGCAATACTTGTCTGCGACAATTGAGAGAAGATCCTCATTTTTTACATCTTCTTTTATTTTGTATGTGGATTGTAATGCTTGCATACTATTACTATGCATACTTTTGGTATAACTTGGGCGTATACATTGCATACCAAAGTCTAATTTCATATGTTGTATGGGATTATGAAATATTTTAAAAAATAATTTTATAATCTAATTTCTAAACATGAAAGCTACTATTGGAAAATGTCAAAGTTTGTTTTGTAGGTGTTGCAACTTTGGCGTTGACAGGAAAGGTACTAAACTTGTTAGTCAAAAGATATTTGGATATTGGAAACACCAAAGACATCGTAGCACAACTTGTTGGTGTCCGTACACTCTCCAACCGAGAAGTTCGTAATTTAGATACAACATTTGAAGATCATGCATTTCACAACTATTTACCGCTTGAAGGTGCAGATATTTTTCCAAGGGACTTTTTTACAAGTAACAGCAGGATCAATATTCACAAGACAATTACAGTATAATTCATCTTAGATAGGATTGTAAAATTAGAAAAAAGGAAGAGAGGTTTAACCTGTACAGAGAAAACAAATCTTTCATGCTGCAGGTGTAATGTCCTCTGAAAGTAACACAACAACGACATACCACGAGGTAGTCTACCAGAAATTTCCTAAACAAGTTATACAATCACAGATCCCTCAATACAACGTTGTTCCATATTCCCGTGGTGGAAATTCCAGACCGTTGTCTGCAGCACAAATTAACTAGAAAAGAGACAAGGACATTATAGTAATTGTACAAGATACTAACCACCAGAGAAAATGTTACTCATATTGAGGATATTGAGGATAAAAGTTCCAGATCCAAAAGAAAATAGGAATAATTTTACCCAATTGAAGATATTGAGGACATTATTCTTTTTGAATCCTAAAAAAATCAATGAAATAATAATTGTGAACTGTCCGTTTTGGTCAACTTTATTGAGAAAATGAATAAAAGAAGAACTCTAAGAGGTAATCCAAGGGCCGGTGGTTTAGGGGTATAATGCCTCGTTCGCAACGAGGATGTCGAGGGTTCGA
>JAOUAE010000143.1 GCA_029861085.1 Candidatus Nitrosopumilus sp.
GTAAAAAAATAAGTGGACCGGAAGGGATTTGAACCCTCGATCCGATGCATGCCATGCACCTATCCTACCAGACTAGACGACCGGCCCAATAATCAGAATTCTGATTGTAATAAGCTTTTTAAATTGGTTATTAACGTTTAGCGGTCAAAAGAAAATCTGTGCATGGAATTAACACAATATATTTAACCTTGTAAAGTTTGATTGAATCGTTATGGTAGTAGATAACAAAGCAATTGTCACTTATATTCAATTATTAAAAGAAGATCTTGTAATCATGAGACTAGTTCCAAAAGATGGTCCAGTTCCAGATTATAAAGCGGGTCAATTCATCACATTGGGATTAGCAAACCCTGCAGATAATGGAAAAATAGTTAGACGAGCATATTCAATTGCATCTCATCCAGAAAATAGAGATTACATTGAGCTTGTAATCAGATGGGTAAGAAAACCACTTCCAGGCAGATTAACTACACAGATATTTAATGCAAAAGAAGGAGATGAAATTCTTTGGCTAAAACCCACAGGTAGAGCATTGTTAATTAATGAAGAATTTACAAACGGTGAAAAAGATAACAGACGAATTATTTGCATTGGTGGCGGAACAGGTCTTGCACCATTTGTAAGCTTTACACAACACCTTCACGATACAAATGATAAACGAGAAATCATAGTATTGCACGGAGCAAGCTATGTGGATGAATTAAGTTACAAAGATTTACTCACAAATCTTGAAAATGAGAGTATTGCAAGAGGTAAGGATGAATGGAACTTTAGATATAGAGCTGCAATAAGTAGGCCACAAGAATGGTTTAACAGATCATGGTCAGGTCAGGTTGGAAGAGTTGAAACATTTCTAAGACCAAAGGATAGCGGAATGTCGGCAATAGAGGAATTAATTGGAGATAAAATTACCAAAGAAAATACAATATTCTATGTTTGTGGTTGGCAAGGAACAATAGATGGTGTAATGGACTTTTTGAATCCTAAAGGTTTCGTCACTGAACATGACAAACGTGAAGATGGAAGCTTTGAAGTCAAGTACGAATCATACGGATAGAATTTTTTTAAAAAAATCAATCATTGAAATATGAGATTTATTTAGTGGATGTAATTGATTACTGCACTATATCTTGCACACCTAAATCCTGTAACTAATGCTCATGTTGAAATTATTTCAGAGTTAAAAAAAAAGGCAGATGTTGTAAAAGTGATGCCAGTAGTATTCAAAGATGGAGATAGAGAGATTAACAGCAAAAGTTTTCCATTTAATTTTGAAACTAGAAAAAAAATGCTAATGTCAGTATTTGGAGATTCAATTCAAATTACAGATGATTATGTATTTTTTGCTCCATTTAAAAAATACTTACCTCCATTATTAACACCAAGATCATGGAGATTAAGAAAACAGATTCTTCGAAGAGTAGAGGGAAAATTTTTTTCATATACAGGAGATAAAGCAGAAGGATATATGCTAAAATTTTATGGATTAAAACCAAAAATTGGTGAAAGAAAATCACTTTCAGCAGCATCAGTTAAAGAAAAATTGTATGATGCAGCACTTGGAAAAAAATCATCTTGGAAAGAAGATGTTCCAGAAAAAATAGTAAAAATAATTGAAAATGACTGGAAGATAGTAGAAAAATTTGCAAAAATGGAAGATATGACTACAAGAGTCATAGGAATGAAATTCCCTAAAGAGGGATGGTCTAAAGAATAATAATGAATTATTTTTTGAATGTCACGTCCAAACCCAAGAAAATCACAATTTAATTGAAAATAGATTAATACACATCAGATAAAAGCCCCCTATGAAACTTCCACTTTCAAAATATGTTTGGTTTGATGGAAAATATGTTCTAACAGAAAAAGCCCAAGTTCCAATCACAACACATGCAATTCATTATGGAACATCAATCTTTGAGGGAATAAGGGCATATTGGAATGGGAGAAATCTCAATGTGTTTAGACTAAACGAACATGTAAAACGATTTCGAAGATCAGGTCAATTTTACAACATTTCACTTAATTTCTCAGACCATGAAATTACTAATGCAATAATTGGTATTTGCAAAAAGAATAAAATCAAAAAATCTTGCTACATTAGACCATTTTACTTTGTAGGCGATTATGGAATCAATTTACATGTCACTGAAAATGCACCTACAAATGTTGCAATTTTTACATTTCCTTTTGGGGATTTATTTGATAAAAATGGAATTACTGCAGGGATTGTGTCTTGGAGGAAATTCTCAGATATGTCTACCCCGCCGCAAGCAAAAATGGGAGGAAATTATCTTAATTCGATTATTGCCACACAAGAAGCAAAAAGAAACGGAGTTGATGAAGCAATTTTACTTGATCATAATGGGAATGTCAGTGAGGCACCAGGCGAAAATATCTTTATTGTAAGAAACGGCCAATTGTTAACACCACCACTTGCATCCTCAGCATTAGAAGGAATTACACGTGATGCGATAATCAAAATTGGAAAAGATTTGGATATTGATGTTGTAGAAAGAGACATTGCAAGAAGTGAGTTAATCATATCTGATGAGATTTTCCTGACAGGCACTGCAGCTGAAATAACACCTGTCACATCAATGGATTCAAAAAAAATAGGCAACGGTAAACCAGGTGACATTACAAAAAAGATGATGCAAGAATATACAGACATAGTAATGAGCAGAAATAGTGATTATTCTCATTGGTTAACAGAGGCATATTAGTTGAGAATTATTCAAATTGGAACTGGCGGATGGGGCAAGAATCACATAAGAATTTTATCACAATTGGGTGTACTAGTAGCTATTTGTGACATTAATTTTCAAAAAAGTAAAGAGTACGGAGAAAAATATTCAGTTAATCATTACGAATCATTAGATGAATTATTAAGTTCTGAAGAATTTGATGGTGCATTTGTAGTAACACCCACCTCAACCCACACAGAAATTGCAAAAAAATTGTTAGAAGCAAAGAAACATGTCTTTGTAGAAAAACCAATGACATACAATTCCGAAGAGGGTGAAAAACTTGCAAAACTTGCAGAAAAAAACAAAGTAATTCTGACGTGTGGATATATTGAAAGATTCAATCCAGCGGTAGGAGTTGTTAAAAAAATGGTCAAAGAGAAAAATTTTGGTGACTTAGTTATGCTTGAATTTCATCGAGAAAATAGAATACCTCTTCACATTAAAGATGTGGGAATTATTTATGACACTTCAGTACATGACATTGACACTGCAAATTGGTTATTTGATGATATGCCTCAAGTGATATTTGCCAGAGCAGGAAAAATAAAACACGAACATGAAGACTTTGCAAGTATAATGTTAGGATATAAAAATGACAAAGTTGCGATTATTTCATCAAACTGGATTACACCAAAAAAAATTAGAAAATTTAATGCGGTATGTACAGAAGCAATAATTACATCAGATTTTATCAATCAAGAGATTATTGTAGAAAAAGATGAAGAATCCAAGACTATTCAAAATGAAAAACAAGAACCATTATTATTAGAAATTAAGAGTTTTTTAGAAGCAATTGAGGGTAAAAATGAATTAGTGGTCAAATCACAAGAAGCAGTTAATGTTACAAAAATTGCCGAAGCTGCACTTTTATCTAGTCAAAAAGGAATTCCCATCTATCTGGATCTAAAATGAATAAAACAATGATGGATATTTTGGCA
>JAOUAE010000145.1 GCA_029861085.1 Candidatus Nitrosopumilus sp.
GGAAGGATTGTCTTCCTTATTTGGCTAAGCAACTTTATTTTTTTCAATTTAATTTTGATCTTTATTTTTGTTAATCTTAATTACTTTTAACTCTCATTTTGTATTGATTGGTTGATTTCTCTTTTCCAATAGATGGATTCATTAGCATTCTTGATTATTTGGGTACGATAGCTTTTGCGGTAACTGGTGCATCTAAGGCAATTGCGCACAAGGCTGATATTTTTGGAATTATTGTATTGGCAACTGTAGTTGGTGTCGGTGGTGGAGTAACACGTGATGTAATCTTTGGTAGATTCCCTACAGCATTCTCTGACCCAATCTATGTTGGATTGACTGTTGGAGTTGGACTTGTGATGTTTTTTTTATATGCAAAATTCAAAAGACAAATGAGCATTTGGCTAGTCTTTGATGCAGTTGGGTTGGGTGTATTTTCAATTTTAGGTGCATCAATTGTGTACCACGTAGTTGGATTGAACTTCCTTCCAATGTTGTTTGGAGGGATGATTACAGCAATTGGTGGTGGAATTCTGCGAGATGTCTTTGTCAGGGAAATTCCGATAGTCTTTGTAAAAGAGGTATATGCAATAGCTAGTGTTGTTGGAATTGTATTATTTTATGTACTGTTGTTATTCGGTGTGGATGTACAAGTTTCATCAGTGATTGGAATTGTAGCTGCAACTGGAATTAGATTACTTGCAATGAAGTATAATTGGAATCTTCCTAAAGTTAGAGAAACTTAAGCAGGAGTGTAATCTTTTGCTTGTCCTGCAAGGCCTTTTGCTTGGGCATCTGCTTTTTGCAGGATTTGTTCCTTTGTTTCATCAGTCATAAATCCTGATTCAATGGATACAGAACGTGCAGATTGAAATGCTTTGCTGAGGATCTGTGAGATGTTATCTGCAGTAACATATGCTGCCTCAATTGATAGTGATACTGCTTCTTGATGTGCTTGGGAGAACTGTGTTCTGATTTTCTCAACATCGATAATCATTTCTGCTTCTGCATACTTGAGTCCATCTTCTAATGCTGAGTAAAGTGAAATTCCTGCCTCAACTGGTTTGATATCTAATTTACCTAAAATTGAGGCTAATTTTTCATTGATTGGTTTACCTTTTAGAACTGGAGTACTATCTTTTGCAATCCAAATTGTTCCCTGATCAATTTTAGTTGGGATTCCGGCCTCTTTGAATTCTGTAAGCATTGGTCCTGGTGCAATTCCTGTGTTTTTTGCAGGAACAACAATATCCATACTTGCAATGTCTCCTCCTCTTGCAGCCATCATGATTTTGTTTTTGGCAAGAAGAACATTTAGCTTGAATGGTGACATGTCGGTAAATATGAACATGATCTGGCCTTTGAGTTCGCCAATCATTTCTTTGATTCCTGGAACGTCTAATGTTTCCAGTGCTTTTGCCGCAACTTTATCTTTGACACAGACAAATTCTACTTCGCCTTTGAGTGATTTTCTTAACGGTAAGATTTGAGTTGAACGAACTTTTCTCATTTGTATTATGGATACCGCTTTGTATTTTTTTGGCAGTTCTTGTAATTGTTGATACATTTGGACTTTTCTTTTAGGATAGGTCGTTCTATTCTCATGCATATTTCTTCTTAACCTCTTGTGCTTGTTTTATTGGCTTACCCATTGTAGTCTTAATCAAAATCTTTTTCATATTTTTCTCCCCGTTTGGCAATTTCTTTTCAATTGCAGTAAGAACTGCATGTGCATTAATTGCTAAATCTGAATCTTCCATAGATACATCTCCTATTTTAGATGCGATTGATAATGATGCTCTTGTTCTTACTTTGATACATGTTCTAAATCTTTCCAAAAATGCCTCAATGGATGCATCAAATGGAACTGGTGTTGGCATTTTTCCTCTTGGACCCAAAAGCTGACCCAAAGTTTTTCCGACAGTTGGCATGACCTTTGTATCTGCTAAAAAGAAATCATGTTTGTTAATGAATTTTCGAGATTCTCTTTTGTTAGTTGCAAATTTATCTAATTCCTCTGTTCCAATAACTGAATCTGCTTTTGCCTCTTTTGCTTTTTGATTCATGTCTCCTGTGGCTATAACACAAACAGTTGCTGGAGAACTAGTTTTTGGAAGTTGAACAACTTCATTGATGGCAAATCCTTTCTTAACATCAATATCTTTGAATGTGACGATCAATTCTACGGATTGTTTGAATTTCCTTTCTTTTGTTGCTACTTTTGCCTCTTTGATCATGTCT
Source organism: Candidatus Nitrosopumilus sp. (assembly GCA_029861085.1). The sequence goes on from JAOUAE010000145.1 coordinate 2,236, forward strand.
ACAAGACTTGCCTCTGTAATCATTACGAACAATTTTCTAGAAAGCCTACTTAAAATCGTTTAGAGATTGAGTTTTTTGCCAATCATTTATTTTAAAAAATTACATATTTTCCACAAAATAAATCCATTTTAAATGAAAATTTTACTCAAAACCTACATATATTAAATCTTAATCATATTTTTCTAATACGATGCATCGATTTGATGAATTAGATATGAAATTACTTTATGAATTAACCACCGATGGTTCTATCTCTGTTCCTACTTTATCTAAAAAACTTGGAATTAATGCTTCGGTGTTATACAGTCGAATCAAAAGATTGATGAAGAAGAAACTCATAAAAAAATTTACTATTGAGATTGATGATTCTCTTTTAGGAATAGGAGTCAAGGCCTCCGTTGGAATCAATCGAGATCCAAAGTTTAAAGATTCGATTCATAAGCAATTCATGAATACTACCGAAGTTATTTCCATCTCGGAAGTCACTGGCAGATTCGATATAATAATTCAAGTTTATGCAAAGAATCTAGAAGCACTTCATTCTGTGGTTATTGAAAAAATTGGAAAAATTGAAGGAATTCTCAATACTGAAACCTTTGTAGAATTACAAAAAACCGATAAAGATCCTGTCTATCTAATTCAATAATTATTGGAATTTTTCATCCCATTTGCCTTCATTTACTTCGGCAGTGATTTCTTTTGGAGTCTTTCCTTCTACTTTCACTCCTAATGCTACACATGTTCCGATGATGGTTTTTGCAACTGATTTTAATGAAGAAGCATAAGATTTTTCAAGTTTGGTATTTGCCACTTTGACAATTGAATCCATTGTCACATCTCCTGCCCATTCAGTACCTGATGCCCCTGAACCTTTTTGGATTCCAGCCTCCTTCATGATAAGTGCTGCAGCTGAAGGTATTCCAATTTCAATTTCATACTTTTTTGTATCTGTATCGACAATTACAGTTACAGGAACTTTCATTCCTTCAAAATCTTTTGTTTTGTCATTAATTGACTTAATGACTTCCATAATGTTAACGCCTAGAGGCCCTAATGCAGGGCCTAATGGTGGACCTGCTGATGCTCCCCCGCCCGTTACAAGTGATGATACTTTTTGTTCTCCCATGTTTAATCAAATCAATATGAAAATTTAATCCTTCCTAAGCCTCACTTGAGATCTTTAGATAATTTGCGTCAACTGTTACTGGTAATTGATATGATGCGTCTAACAAAACTACGGTTGCTTCCTCTTTATCGACATCTATTCTGGTGATTGTCGCTTTCATTCCCTTGAATGGACCTCCTGTAATTTCTACTATGTTATCTATTGCTAATTGTGAAACTGTTGATTTCTTGATAAGGTATCCTTCAATATCTTTGAATTCTAATTCCCCTCTTAATTGACCGCGAATGTGTCTTACTCCTTCAACTGCCAT
>JAOUAE010000144.1 GCA_029861085.1 Candidatus Nitrosopumilus sp.
CTACTGGTTTTACTTCATCAAATACTCTGTCTTCTATTTCATCTAGATTTGCGATAATCTTTCTTGATGTATGTAAAAGATCATCCACTAACACATCAATGATTTCATGAAGCAATAATCCTGAAGACTTTCCTAATAATCTATTTTTTCTTTGTTGATCTGAATTTGTTTTACATATGTCTACCAATTCTACTAAAGGTCTTAGATCTCCTTGATGGACTGTAACTAGAAAATCTTTTCCGACAAATATTGATAATTGACTATTTTTCAATATTCCTGTTTTTTGTGCTAATGGTGGGAAATGTAGGATTACAAAGAAATGATCATCATAACTATCTAATTTTGGAAGTTCAAACTTGGTCATACAGTCTTCAATGTTTAATGTATTGAAATTATATTTTTTAGCTAATTTTTCAACATCATTTCTATCCGGATTTTGTAAATCAATCCATACAAATTTTTCTCCTTGTATGGTCTCTATCTTATTTTCAATTGGGTTTTCTACTGATTTTCTACTTGAACGCAATCTATTGGTGATGAATCCTTTTCTCAATTCGAAAAATACCCTAATACAACAAATTTAAAGCGATCGCTAATATCTGAATAAAACTTTGTATCTTGATAATAAATTATGATTTAGTCTTGACTATGAGGTAATTTGAATAAAGGGAGGGACTATTCAATCTACCCATGGTAGCAGATAGTTAACTCCTATCCATACCACTGTTATTGATATTCCCATACCAACCCACCATAAACGCATATTGACATTTCTAACTAGTCAATAATAAATCTACGGTACAATTTTCAGCTTAATCTTAAAGATTATTACTGGATAAACAAATTTCTTTTTTTGTGGCCCTCGTAGTACAGTGGTTAGTATAGAGGATTGTGGATCCTCGGACAGGAGTTCGATTCCCCTCGAGGGCCCGCCTAAATTTATCAAGACTCTAAATTGTTAGTCTAAAACTACGAGTCTCTTTGACGTACTAAGTATTCCCAAAAAAAGGTTCAAGATTCATATGGTTTGAATCTAAAATAGAATTTTTCTTTAAATTTGATAAAGGAGTATTAAAGATGATTCAATGAGTGAAACCTGGAGACAAAGACTTAGCCGAAGGAGATTGGAAATAGGAATTGAAGGATTAGAATACGATTACATTCAAAGTTACATTGAGTTTTATTGTTCTGAGGCTGATCGTAGATGCAAAGAAATTGACATGAACAAAACTGTAGATGAAGTCATTGATTCAATGAAAGATGAAAAATTTGATAAATTTACAAGGTCAGTTATCGATTCTGTTCACAAAAAACAAGGCTATGATGGGCAAGCTTCTACTCAGATGGCTTGATAAGATTTGGAAACTGTTTCTGCATCCATTTTCATCCCCAAAAATGGTTCAAGCCTTTAGAGAGTTGATTCTATAAAAAAGAATTTTTCAAATGAATAATGCACCTAATCCTAATACGACTACAATTGTTTTGAACACCTTGCCTGATACCATGAAAAGCATGAATTTCTTAAAGTCCATTCTTTTTGAACCTGCACCAATCAATATTAAATCTCCTAGAAATGGAATCCATGAGGCAATGAATATTCCTGCCCATCCAAATTTCTCCAAGACTTTGTGAGATTTCTCTTCATTGTTGATTTGTGAATTTGATTCTTCTGTCTTTCCACTGAACTCATCAGACAATTCCTTTTCATGCCGATGTTTCTCTCTCTTAAAGAAACTGACAATCTTATTTCCGCTATATCCCAATGAATAATTAATTAATCCACCAATTACAGAACCAACAATCAATGCGATTGCCACATAAAGTTCTGATTCTCCACCTATCAACAATGCAGATGTTAGAATCTCTGTAGGTAATGGGATAGCTGTGGCAGATAACAATGAATTGAAAAACAAACCAAGTATGCCGTATTCCTGAAATGTATTATCTGCTAGATATTGCTGAGCAATTCCATAATATTCTGCTAACTCATGCATGATGTTTTGTCCATTAGGGTTAGATACATTCTTGATTCATTATAGTTCTTACATTTAACAATCTTTACTCCATCACCCATATTTTCAAAGCTCTTAGCTTGACATTACAATCATTTTGTAAGAATCCTGACCTAAAACATCCAGATCCTTTGATGAACTAGTTCTGTAGCCCCAAATACAGATTCTATTGAACCAATACCCATTCAAATCATTATCAAATAAAATTTAGATAGTGCTTTTCATGATATCTGTTTTAGTGATGGAGTTACCTGTTTTTCAAATTTGATAATCTGATCATTATGTTAAATCCTATTAAAGATAATGCATGACACTTGAAAATTTGGAGTTTTGATAAGATTATTGTATTTTCAATGTTGGTTTTTCTGATTCCGATAACAATGAACGATGTGTACGCAGAAACTTTTGATGTAGTTATTCCACAAGGTGCAGCTAGTCCAACAAATTCGTTTCATTTTCTTCCTTCTGAAATAACAGTTTCAGTTAGTGATAAGATACGGTGGATTAATTTTGATGATAACACTCACACTATTACCTCAGGCTCTTTTCAAGGGGGACCGGATGGAATATTCAATAGTGGATTACTAGAAAAAGGTGAAATCTATCCTTACATAGCTGATCAATCTGACATCGGAACCTTGTCATACTATTGTACTTTACACCCATGGATGAATGGAATTATTACAGTTTTGGATCCTGAAGGTATTCCTGTTGCCAGAGTGACAGAATCTGGTTCATTAGACGCAGCACTGGGACATCTGAAAGAAGCTCAAAGTTTTGTTAAAAGTGCAAAAGAATTTGGAGATACAGGATATGATAACCAAGCAGCTGCTTCTTACATTCAGGCAGGAATCAATTATCATAGTGCCGCATTGGAATATGCGTTATTAGAAGACCGTGAAAATGCAGCTAAATATCATCATGAAGCAGCCATCCAACATCATAATGCTGCTTTGCATTTTGAAAAGGGACAGGATTTCACACAATCAGTAATTCAGCATCATCACGCAGGAACCCATCATCATTTTGCGGGTGTTTCTCATGAAATAATGGGAGATCATAAAACTGCTAGAAAACATTTTGCAGAAGCAATACTACATAAGGGAATGGCAAAATTTGGCTCTGATTACATCTTGCCACCAAGACACCAAATACAATGGTTAGCTGATCCCTCTGAACTTACCTGCAAAGAAGGACTCGATATCATATTCAAATCCACTACAAAAGAGCCAGTTTGCGTCAAACCAGAGACAGTAACAAAACTCATTGAACGTGGTTGGGGTCAGCAGTAATTCTTAATGCCTAAAACCATAAAATTCTAATTTTAATAATGGTAAAATTCTGTAATTATTGTGTATTAGAAATTGAAGAATCTTAAACTAAAATACTAATTCCCTTTGACGGCTTAAATTAATTCTACTCTTATGAAAACTGAACTCATGAGTAGAACCCTTTATGCATATCTCAAATAAAAAAAGAAAATGAAAACTAGATTTGTAATTGTAATGATAATTGGAGTAATAATTTTCGGAACCACAACATATCTTTATGATCAAATGTATGATTGCTTGAATCCTCCAATGTGGATGAAAATTCCGTTTTTTGGTCTAGATAGATGCTTGCAAATGTATGCTAATGGAACATTACCTGATTGGACTC
>JAOUAE010000032.1 GCA_029861085.1 Candidatus Nitrosopumilus sp.
CCAAGAAACTGAGCTGCCAATGAATATGCTGCTGCAATTTTTGGTTTTTCAAATGGAATTCCTCTTGCTGAACCAATAAACCAAGCAGATGTTCCATCTCCAATCACTAGATATGCTGTTGGAAGTGGTTCTAATCCAAATTTAAGAACACTTGGAGCACCCAACGCCTGTGCTTGAGTGATAAAATATGGATTTTCAGAATTCATTAATGAACTAAATAATATGGCATCAGCATCAGGCACAACGCCTGTAATGTTGCCTGGAAATAGTATTATTGGAATTTTGAGACCTTTTTTGATGCCTTTAACTACTTGAGCCATTTCAATTTGATCAGTAGCAGATGAACCTCCAACTAAGATTGCTGAAGCTCCAATCTTTTCCACATCTTTAGCTAGTTTACTTGATGCCTCTAAATTTGATACTTCTGAATCAATTAGCACGAATAGTAATGCATTTTTCTTTTTTAATTCTGATTTTAGGAATGATTCAACTTTATCTCTAGTCATAAAGGAGATTTGTATATGGCTCTTTAAAGTTTAATTGGAATGTTGTATACAGATTTGTATAGCTATGGACCAGTTGAAAGAATCTAATTTTAACAATATTATACGAAAAATTATCAAAAAATCACTGTTTACAGAGCGACAAGTTGAAATTATTTTAAATCAGAAGGATCTTCTAGAATCTAATTTTTCTATAACTAAAGGAGCGTATTACAGGCAAGTTGGACAATCCAGAGAAAAATTAATTGGATTGTTCTATTCAATCATACTTTTTCGTGGTCTAGGCATACTTTTACCTGATGATATAGATGTGATATCAAAACTTTCTGAACAGATTAGTGTGATAAATGAGAGTGATATTTTTCCTGAAAGAGAAGATGAAGTGATTGATGTGATAGATAGGCTCATTCGTCAGGCATGTAATATGTGATGAACGTGATATGTTAGTTTAATAATAAATTAATTTCTATGTGATAATTTATGTGAGTTAGTTAATCTAAAGTGTAAATTAATGTTGTTCAATCACAATAAATCACGTTATAGGCATAGATGTTGTGATGTTAATAGAAATTCCTGAACCTGAAGTGATTTTAGGTATGATTTTAGCATTTATTGTGGGAGTTGTAGGTTTGTATGCATATTTCAAGATACGTCCATTTGTAAAAACTAGGAGTGAAGAATTTGATGCATCCCAAGCTGAACGATTAGAATTCTATGAAAAACAATTAATTGATATGAAAATACGCCTAGATGCCTTAGAAATTCAAGGTATTGAACAAAAGGTAGATGATGATCCTAATTTGGAACTTAAACAATTCTTAGAGAAATTGGTAAAGAATGAAGTAAAAGAGAGACCAATTGAGGTTGTTAGCAAGGCTGAAATTGTACCTAAAAAGGTGACTTCTATGCCTAGCATTCCAAATGTTATACCTGCAAATCCAATTGATTATGTGTTGCATTTAATCACAAACAAGGATATGACATCACGTGATATACAAATCACATTAAAGAAAAGCAGAGAACACACTTCACGTTTGATGAAAAAGATGTTTGAGGATGGATATGTTCAAAGAAATACTGAATCTAAACCATATACTTATTCAATTACTGAAAAAGGAATGGCAAAAGCAGAGCAAGCAGAAGTTAATCCAATAACACAATAGAAAAATTTTAGAATTTTTAGTGGTAAAATAAGCATATTTTTCTCAATTTCTAGTTAAATTAGTTGTATTTGATAATGAAAATAGAATTAGATAATTTATTAAATTATATATATTATGAAATTATAATAGTAATATGTCAGTAAATGAGAATGAAGTATTGGTAAAAATTACTTCTGCTGGTACAATTTCAATTCCAAAACAGTTTAGAAAGTATATGGACATCCAAAAGGGAGAATACGTTAAAGTGATTCTCGGAAAAGAACGATTGTTGGTAAGAAAAGTCACTATCTCTTAATTGATTATTGTTGTTTTTGGGCTATTTTGATGGTTTGATATGTCCATTCTCGACCAGTTTTAGTTCTGTTTACCCTACCTTTTGTGGAAAATCGTGACAAGTATGTGGAGATTACACTAAGTTTTACAGGCTCGTTGTATTCGTCTTCATATTTTTCAAGAATGTTAGTGGAGGTGAATTTTCCCATTGGGAAGAATTTATCCACAATACTCCATATTTTAGAACCTACAGAATCCATATTTGTAATTTTTTGTTCTTCTTCAATATTCATCAAGTCCATCATTTCAAATATCTTGAGGACTTTGTCTCTTGTTACGTTGCCCTCTAATTTGATGTCATATCGAGCACCGTCAGAGTCTTCCATATCTATTCTAATCCGTTTTTTAGCCATCTTTGAGATCTAACGGATCGAATGTTAACAGTTCAAATGATCCAAGAATGTTTGTTAACTAAATGCTTTGCTAATATTGACTGCCTAACCCACGCCCAGTTTGTTTTTTGTTATTAACAACACATCCATAATCAACCTCCTAAATTAGGATATTTTCATGCCTGGAATGGAAATGAAGGGGTTGGATTTAGGATATTCATAGTGTTAACATCCATCTTAACGCCTGGAATGGAAATTAGGGGGTCAAAACGGGCTTTTCAGATCTTTTCTTAACATAATTTTAACAAAAATGTTAACTCATCTTCAAATTAAGACCTACCCACACACCAGTATTTCCACTCTATCTTTTTCTTTAATTTTTTTTATAGAAAATCTAAAACTAACTAAAAATAATTAATTACAAACTAAACTAGTATTACTGTTCTATTCTATACTCTCTTAATTCAGATATGATTGTGTTATTGTTGACAGGAAACAAAGGTGTGTGAGTATGTCTGATCCTATAGATGATTTACTAGATGCAGCAGAGGCAGGAAAATCAATAATAAAAAATCGTGATATTCTTCATTTTACATATATTCCAGAAATTATCTTACATAGAAAATCCGAACAAGAACAAGTCACCCAATCTCTATTACCAATTCTAAAAAAATCAAGACCGTCAAACCTTCTTGTATATGGAAAACCCGGTACCGGCAAAACATTAGTAGTAAAAAAAGTTCTTTCTAAAATCCAAGAAAGAGTAGAAAAATCAAACTTCCCAATCAAACTAGTATACTCAAATTCTAAAGAAGAGACAACATTATACGGATTATTAGTCAGTTTAGGCAGGCAATTAGATCTAAAAGAGAAAGAATTACCCACAACTGGGCTTGCAATTAGTGAAGTTTTCAAAAGACTACTAAATAAAATTGATGAGGGAAAACTTAATGCAATTTTTGTAATTGATGAAATTGATTATTTGGCCCAACTAGTAGCAAAAACAGGAAAGGATATCCTATATCAACTAACTAGGGCAAATGAACGTCTCAATCAAGGCTCATTGACTTTAGTCGGAATTTCAAACGATCTGACATTCAAAGAAAAACTAGATCCTAGAGTAATCAGCAGTCTAGGAGAAGAGGAGATTGTCTTTACCAATTATGATGTTGAACAAATTAAAAAAATACTTGAAGAAAGAATCAATGAATCATTTGTTGAAAATTCAATGGAGGAATCAGCCCTAAATCTCATTGCCGCACTTGCTGGAGGAGAACACGGAGATGCTCGACGAGCAATCGATTTACTTCGAGTAGCAGGAGAACTTGCTGAACGACAACAATCAGACAAAGTCACTATTGAACATGTTAGAGAAGCCTCTCAAAAAATGGAAGAAAACAAGGAAGAAAAATCTCTCAAATCATTCCCACTTCACGAAAAATTGATCCTTATTGCGATAATGAAGGCAAATGGCTCTTCTACTGGTGAAATCTATTCTTCTTACAAAAATCTCTGTAAAATAATTGGAAAAGACGAACTCACTCAAAGAAGGATCACACAAATGCTTAGTGAAATAGAATTATCTGGATTAATCTCTGGAAGACTAATTCATCAAGGAATTCATGGAAGGACAAAAAAATACAAACTTACAATTTCATCTGAAATGATAAAAAAAACATTCAAAGACGATTTAACTTTGCAAGACATTGTTTAAATTTAAACTGTAATTCTCATGGAAGACTTGGAAAGTTTTTAGGTTTACAATAAGGGCAATGCCTGGATTTGGAGTCATTCCTACACTGGCTTGAAAAGGTGTCTGTTTCTGCCAGGAACCAGAATTTATCAGCAAAACCCCCTTGTACATATCTAATTGTGCTCTATGAACATGACCTACATGAAAGATGTCTGGAATGTCCTGAATGACTAAAAGATCTTCCATTTCAGGTGCTATTGGTGTCTGACTACCATAAATAGGACTAAGATGTCTTGCTCTAAGCAGATGTCTCATTACATTGGTTGGTTTGTCATAACTTAGACCAGGCGTTGTCTTTACAATATCATCTATACTTTGACCATGAAACATTGTAACTATAACACCATTCAGTGAGACTACCGCCGGATTTCCAACCATGAACACATTTTCTCTTTCCCACAGACCTAAATTGTATTTTTTTGGTATGGCTGGTTGTGGCAAAGCCCTTCTTCCAGGATCATGATTTCCGGGCATTATGATAATTTTTACATTTTTGGGAATTTTGTCAATCAAACCTTCTGCTTTTTTTAACTGTTCTTGTATAGTCTGACAAACCAACTCTTTATTCTGATTTGGGTATATTCCAACTCCATCTACCACATCCCCACCAATCAGAACAAAACGAATCTTTCTTGCAACTGGATCAGGACTTGATAACCATGAAACAAACTCTGAAAATTCATCTTCCATGAAGTACTTACTCCCTATATGAAGATCAGAAAGAAAAACAGCATATGCCTCAGTTTCTGACTTATTTTTTGCTTGTTCTGGAATATCAGGCAGAATTAGATCCTTGATGATATATCCTGAATTTTTTGCTGAACTTATTCTTGCCATTACAAATTGATCAATTAAAAGAGTATTTGCCATTTTTTGCAATTCATCATCAAAAATTATCCCCTCAAATGAGCCTGATGGATCCTCTAGAGTCAATTTTGTAATTTTTCTCTCAGAATTTCTTATGGTTACAAGACCACACACATACACATCATCTTCAATTTTTGCAGTTTTTACAGAGGCTGCAGATTTAAGCAATTTTGATTCTGGTCTGTCTGAAATTATTCGTTTAAGCTTGTTAAAACGACTAGAAAATAATGCATTATACCCTTTAACTCCCTCGCCTGACGTTATCTTGTTTGTAGGCTCTGATAATATTTTTACTTCACTTTGAATTGTTGAATCTTCTTTAATTCCGAGATATAATTCCAAATCATCTTGATTAATTTGAAATAATTTTTGCTTTGCTTTCTCTCTTACTATTTCCTTTATGATCTTCTCTAATTTTTTTACATCTACGTCTTCCAAAATTTTAAAAGCATTAGGATGAATCTGGAATCCTTTGTTTAATGCATAGTTTAATGCATAAGACAATTCCTTTTTCATATTAAAAAACATCATCTCGTTTAATTAAATCTGTGCCTACATCAACCCTCAAATATTGTTCTCAAGGTATGGCAATGTGAATAAAGTCAGAATAATTCTGTTTTTTATATTTCTAGGACTTTTTGCAGCAGCATATCAAATTGGTTCAATGTCTACCGTCAGTGAAGAAGAGGCAAATGCATTCATGGCAGAATTTGAGGAACTTGTTTTAGATATTGATGCGTTTGGAATTTTTGTTCATAACTTGAGCATTGCATTACCAATGTTTATTCCAGGTTTTGGAGTCGCATGGGGGTTATTTTCTGCTTGGTCTACCGGCTTTGCTTTTGCCGCAATAGTTGTAACTGCCCCCCAACTATCTGATATTCCACCACTTTCAATTCTCTTCTTGTCTCCATTTGGATTAATGGAACTTGTTGCATACTCTTTTGGAATTTCTAGAAGTTTTATTCTGATTAGAGCAATCATCAAAAAAATTGATCTAGTTCCATTTATCAAACCAACATTAATTGAAATTGGAATTATGGTAGGTCTTCTTTTGTCAGGAGGATATCTGGAATTTTACATGATAGAGATAGCCCGGGAGGAGGGATTGATTGACATGCCTGGTTTCTAATTTTTAGGACTTTGATCTAAAACGCTTCTACTCTGAATCTTTTTGACAATTCTTCTCATGCATTTTTCAGGATTCTTTTCAATATCATGCTCCCAAAATCTCAGGACAGACCATCCATCCTGTCTAAGCTTTCTAGAAACGGCAAGATCCCTTCTCATGTTTCTCTCAATCTTGTCCCTCCAGAATTTTTTTGGCAGACGTTTCTTTTCATGATACTTGTACCCATGCCAAAAATCACCGTCACAGAATATGACAATCCTCTTTCTTGAAAGTATGAAATCAGGATTACCGAACATTTTTGGATACATTTCGTATTTATATCTCGTATTGCCCAACATCTTGTTCATCTTGAGATCAATCTTGGTGTTTGTTCCCCTGATTCTAGACATGACCCAAGAACGCTTTTTAGGAGTAAATATATCCGGCATTATTTTTCGTTAACCTGTAGAGAAATATTGTTCATTACAAATATTTTTATCAATTCAAATCATTTATTGCCTCATCAACCACCTCGTAGAAATTCTTCTCTATGTAATCTGGCTTCATCTTTGATGACATCTTTTCAAGTGCTTCATCAACAAGGCATTCATTCAACGGTATGAGATCCTTAGGACCAAATATTTTCGAAGTCATGCCATTTTCCTCTTCAATCACTATCAGTTGTTAAATAACTTCGTGCATGTATCTGAACATTTTCAATCCTTTTCTGATTTAAATGAGAATACATTTTTGTAGTCACATCAAAAATCATGTTTAGACTAACTACGAGGTTAATCTAAAATAATTTAGTAGCAAATTATAAACCAAATTAGACAAGAATTTAATCATGAGGGCAGTCATCACATTACTAGTATTACTTGTAGTTTCATCAGGATATTTTATCACTGATTCATTTGCCGAAATTTCTGAAAATCAGGCATTTCTTTTAGAGGGTTCTGGCTTTGCTGTAACTGAAGAATTTATCAAGATATCAGAAATTGATCTGGGTTTGTCTTCTCAAGATCAACGTGGAAGTACAATTAACTTTCTTACAGAAAATGGTTTCATTATATTAGGTGATGAAGAGTTTGTAATTTCTAATCTACAAGGAAAATTTTTGCGTGAAGGCAAATACATTAGAATTAATGGAAATATCGAGAGTTCAAACGGATTTGATACTTCAATTAGTTTTTTTGGAAGACTAGTTGATGAAAGTAAAGATGCATCAGTTTATGGTTTTACTGGAAGAATTACAACATCCGATGAAACTTTTAAAGTGATTTACACAACAAAATTATCTAGTTTAACAAAAATCGATCTAACATCTTCAGAGATTGAAGAATCAGATAATCTTACGCTATACATTCTTAGAGGTTCTTCTTCACAGGGAGTTGTAGATAGTTATATTGGTGCAAGTTCAGTTAGAGAACAAGCAGTTGCAACACAAAGTATATCTGATTCACTTAGATTGAGATATTTCTCACAGGATAGAATTTCAGTAGAACCTGGAACTACTATTACAATAATAAATGATGATGTTGTATCTCATAAAATTATCAGCGGAAAAGAAAATTACGGTGATCGACATAATCCATTTACACCAGATGGAAGAATTTCTACTGAAATATTTGCATCAGGTGAATCAATCAACATAACATTTGACGATACCGGATTTTATAGATTATACAGTCCAGATTATCCTTGGATGAAAATTATTGCATACGTTTTTCCAGACTCAGATAGTATAGTTTTAGGTGAAGGACAAAATTCTGGAAATTAATTTTCCCACTGCCATTTATAATTCATATAAGAATCTAAACTGGTCTGATTAAACACCATCACAGATAAATCAGAAAATTCTTTTCCTTCCAAATCTTTTACAGTTCCTACAAAACTTGTCTCATATTCTGTTGTAATTGCCTCAAAAACATGAACTTTTATTTTAGCAGTGTCAAAATTATGTTCTCGAAGATAAACTGCTATTTCAGAAGGCATAAAATGTTTGTCAGGCTGTTTTGGCCAAGGTCTTGGAACCAAAACCACGCTAAAACCATCAATCAATGCTTTTTGTAACTCTAATTTTTTATCTTCAATAGACGTTGTTACGTGCATTGTAATTACTTTTGATTTGTCCAGAGGAACTTTTGCCTTTGATGCAGCGACTTGAATTGAGCTAATTCCTGGAACAATTTCAACATCACCAAAAATTTCTATCAATCTATCAACAACTTCTGATTCTGAAAAATTTACATCACCAGTAAACGGAATTACCAATGTTCCATCACCAAGTTCTGGAAGAATTTTTTGATAAGAATCTTCTTGATCATTCATGGTAATTTCATAGACCTCCTTTCCTTCTATCAAATGCTCTATTGTTTTTAGAGTGTATTTGTAACCAATGATAATGTCACAATTCTGTACAATATCTTTTACAATTTCTGTCACGTATTTTGGAGAGCCAGGTCCAACACCTACAGCAAAAATTTTTCCCAATTTTACTTCGTAAATTTCTGCCTGTCTTTAATATATTGCACAAAAGGTTCCCAATCCACTTTCATGTATTTTGTAGGCTCTTTTGCAGGATATTTCACCCAATCTTGGGCAATTGAATACTGAAATTTTTCTTCTTTTTTGTCTTTGTTAAACTCTAACTGGAGAGAACTTCCCCAATCCTTCTCTGTGTAACTAACACTGGATATGTCATCAAATGACAATTCGATGTTTCTGTCATCCTCCAAATCATTCATCAAATCTTTTTCATCATAACCATCATGATGAATCATTGTGTTTTTTGATTTGATAAAATTAATTACTTGTCTTTGAGTAATCGCTTTCCACCAATTCATTTTAGATTCTGTTTTATGTATAAACATCAAATGTTTGTCAGTTAACACCAACATGCCTTCTTTTCCACCAATTGAAAAAAACTTTTTAGACTCCCTCCATACTGAAACTAAATGTGCCTGAATCTTTTCATCAGGTTGCATGTTGGTTAGCTTATTGAACTTTGTTAAAAACTAATACAATTAGCTTTTAAGTGACTATTCTTGGGAAAAATTATTGAACAAAATATTTTTTGCTGTAGCAGTCTCACTACTTTTAGTCAGTTTTGGAAATTATGCATTTGCTCAATATGATGATAAATTAGTTGTCTTGGAGACAAATCTTGGAAATATTACCATTGACTTTTTCCCAAACGATGCACCAAATCATGTTGATAATTTTATTGAATTAGCTGAATCTGGATTTTATGATGGAGTAATCTTTCATAGAATAATTCCTGATTTTATGATTCAAGGCGGTGATCCAAATACAATCAGCGGTGATCCAAGTACATGGGGAACTGGAGGTCCAAGCACAACTGTAGATGCTGAATTTAACTCAATCAAGCATAATCGTGGAATAGTTTCAATGGCACGATCAGCTGATCCTAATAGTGCAGGCTCTCAATTTTTTATTGTACATGATGATTCAAATTTTCTTGATGAACAATATACCGTATTTGGTAGAATTGTAACTGAAGAAAGTTTTGAAACGCTTGATAAAATTGCTGGAGTTGAAATAGAACCAATAGATAGACCCATAGATCCTGATCAAGTCAAAATCATCAAGGCTACAGTTGTTAATCGTTTTGATGTATCAAATATTCTTGAATTACAAGAACCTGAACGTACAGAATCTACTACTGTTACTTCTTCTACTGGAAATCAAAAATTTGAAAGTGATGAACTTAAAATTTCATTAAGTGTTCCTGAAGGTTGGTTATTACAACAACCAGAAAAAATAGAAGAGTTTTCTCCTGATGTAGTTGCGGTTGGGCCAAAAATAGGTGTAATGAATCCAAATATTTCATTATCAATACAAAATACTAATCAAAAAACTTTAGATGATATAATTTTTGAAAAAACAGAAAATTTCCAAGGAATTATAGACGCTGGAAATTTGAAGATTATTTCTCAGGAAAAAATAACAATAAAAGGGAAGCAAGCATATGTAACTGAGGCAGAAGGAATCTTTTTTTCTGATACTAACGATTTTAATGTAAAATTTAAAGAAATTATAATCTATGATACTGAAAAATACTACATACTTGTATATGCAAATGGAATAGATGATTTTGATTCTCAACTTCCAAGATTTGAAGAAACAACTGATTCCTTTGAAATCTTATCAGAAGATACATCTGTAGATGAATCAATTGAAGAAGGAGGCGGTTGTCTAATTGCAACTGCCACTTTTGGATCAGAATTGGCTTCACAAGTACAACAACTTAGAGAAATTCGAGATGATATTATTTTGTCAACCAAGTCTGGAACTGCTTTTATGAGCGGATTCAATCAGCTTTATTATTCATTTTCACCTCTAATTGCAGATTTGGAACGTGAAAATCCAATTTTCAAAGAAGCTGTAAAACTCTCAATTACTCCAATGTTATCTACATTATCAATTTTAAATTTCGTTGAAATTAATTCTGAAGCAGAAATGTTATCTTTTGGAATTGGAATAATTCTAATGAATATCGGAATGTATTTTGTAGCACCGGCGATAATTATTCATAAAATTAGAAAATAAATTACCAAACATCATCTACTTCATCAAGTAGCTTGTATTCTTTTTCAGTTTCTCGTTTCATTAATTTTAGTCTTGAGATATCTCTATCAAAGAACAAATCTATTGCCCAATCAAGAAACACACGTGTTCTTTTATCAAGAGTTGGAATTTTTGAGAGATATACATTTCTCCAAATTAACCATGCACAAAATCCAGAGATATTCATTCCCAAAAATGTGGCAATTCCAGATCTTTTTCCAATAATTGCCATTTGACCTTTAGAATGATAGATAAATTTTTCTTTTTCAGAATTTTTAATTAATGATATCAAATTTTTTGCTGCAACTTTTGCTTGGGCTTCTGCAATTTGAGCAGTTGGAGGAAATGGTCTTTGTGTTTCAGGATTTAAACATAATGCACAATCCCCAATTACAAATACTCCGGGAAAGTCTGGAACCTCAAGATAATCATCAACTATGAGTTTCCCCTTTTCTGTCTTGAACATTGATCTCTTAATTGTATTAACTGGAGTAACTCCTGCAGTCCAAATCAATGTTTTTGTTCTAATTACATCAATTAGATCTTTTGTATTTTGAACTAATGATTTTGTTGTTACTTCATTTCCATCAAAACTAGTTATTGCAGTTTTCAATCTGATGTCAATTTTTCTATCAGTCATTTTCTCTTTTGCAAATCCTGCTAATTTTTCATTAAAACCAGGTAAAATCATAGGTAGTGCCTCTATTACAACAACTCTGAGATCCTCTTTGTGAATTGTAGGATAATATTTTCGTGCATCTAATAAAAGATCCATTAGTTCTCCCGCAGTCTCAATTCCTGCAAAACCACCTCCTGCCACTACAAAATTAAGAAAGCTTTTTCGGAGAATGGGATTAGTTTCATTTTCTGCTTGTTCAAGCATATCAATAACTCTATTTCTCAAAACTACTGCATCATTGAGTGTCTTCATTGTGTATGCATTTTTTTCAACGTCTGCCATCCCAAAAAAATTAGTCTCACTTCCAAGTGCCACTACCAAATAATCATAATGAATTGAAAGACTTCTTTTATCTCCAGTTCCCCATAATGTCACCAATTTTCCATAAGGATCGATATTTTTGATTCTGCTCTCATAGAATTTTGTTTTTTTACAGATTGTTCTAATTGGCAAAACAATGTGCCTAGTTTCAATCATTCCGGATGCTACTTGTGGCAACATTGGTGTAAATAA
>JAOUAE010000146.1 GCA_029861085.1 Candidatus Nitrosopumilus sp.
TGATCTTTTTCTAATTTTTCTACAAAGTCATTTACACAAAGCTCTTTGTTTTTCTGTAATAGTTCTAAAATCTCAAAACGTGTTTCATTACAAATACATTTTAAGAGACTGACTCCATTCATATCAACCTAAATTTATATGAACTAATATTTATGTGATATTATGACTGAGACTCAAAATGTACTATTTGTATGCGTAGAAAATGCAGGTCGTAGTCAGATGGCTGAGGCGTTTTTCAAAAAATATGCTCCATCCAAATTCAAAGTTATTAGTGCTGGAACTGCCCCTTCTTCTCAACTTAATCCCAAAGTCGTGCAAGTAATGGAGGAGATTGGAATCACACTTGATCAACAGTCTCCAAAGTTACTATCCAATGATATGATTCAAGATTCTTTGAAGACTGTTAACATGGGATGTATGGATAAAGAATCATGCCCTGCATTATTTGTTAAAGACGTACTTGATTGGAAAATTTCTGATCCAAAAGAAAAATCACTTGATGAAATAAGAGAAATTCGTGATAAAATCCTTACAGAAGTTCTATACCTGATAAAATCTCTTGAGGATTAATTCATGACATATTCTAATTTACAAATATTTACAGTTGAACTAATTGGAACTTTTATTCTTGTGGCCTTTGCAACTGGTTCAATAGCTTACGATGTAGAATTTCTTGATGGGCAATTAGGAATTCCATTTGCAGCTGTTGCACCATTTATTGCACTGTTAATTGGTGTATACTCTTTTGGAAAAATTTCTCTGGCACACTTTAACCCCGCAGTAACTATAGGCTACTACATTACAGGACATATATCTAAAATCCAAATTGTATATTATTTTACAGCTGAAATAATTGGCGCAATTCTTGGTTCTCTTTTTGTTTTAACATTCATTGGAGAGAAGGCAAATCTTGGAGCAAATGCTCCTAACTATGATTTTTCAATATTTGTAATTTTTCCAGTTGAGGTTTTAGCTTCTGCAATGCTTATGAGTGTCATATTCTATGTCGTATATACAAAAGGTCTAAGAGGATTCAGTGGCGTTGCAATTGGTGGGATAGTTGGATTGGATATTCTCTTTTTGGCCTTTATCTCTGGGGCATCCATGAATCCTGCAAGAGCACTGGCACCTGCATTACTATCTGGAACTTTTGAAAATTTGTGGCTATACTGGACTGCTCCATACGTGGGAACCATGATAGTTGCATTCCTGTTCAGAGGGAAGTTCCAAGCACAAAGAGCAACAAATTACGAATAATAATGGCCGAAAATACAGTTGAGTAGTGTCTGAATCCAAGAAACTATTCAATATTGCAAAAAAAGTAATCCCTTCAGGCGTTAATAGCCCTGTTAGGTATTTTGAGCCATATCCATTTTTTACAAAAAAAGCAAATGGGGCCTACATTTGGGATGCAGATAACAAACGTTACATTGATTTTTGCAATGGTTATGGTGCGTTACTATTAGGACATAGACGCAAAGAAATTATCAAATCTGTATCTGATCAACTTTCAAAAGGAACTCTCTATTGTACTCCGACTGAATCTGAAATTGAACTTTCAAAATTAATCATTGGAAATTTTCCATCAGTTGACAAAGTACGTTTAATGAACACTGGTGGTGAAGCCACAATGACTGCAATAAGACTGGCCCGTGGCTTTACAAAAAAGAAAAAAATAATTAAATTTGAAGGATGTTATCACGGCGCACATGATTCTGTTTTGGTAAAAGCAGGTTCTGGTTCTGCACATAATGGAATTTCTGTATCTGATGGTGGATTAGATGAGGTTTCAAAAAATACGTTGGTTGTAGAGTATAACAATATTGAAGATTTACAAAAAACAATTAGAAAAAATAAGGACATTGCAGGAGTAATCATAGAACCAATCCTTGCTAACATGGGTTTAATTTTACCTGAAAAGGATTTCCTTTCTGATTTACGAAAAATAACTAAAGAAAATAACATTCCGTTGATTTTTGATGAAGTAGTTACTGGTTTTAGAGTTGCACCTGGTGGGGCTCAAGAACATTTTGGAATAAAACCTGATTTAACAACAATGGCTAAAGC
Source organism: Candidatus Nitrosopumilus sp. (assembly GCA_029861085.1). Next base: position 2,068 of record JAOUAE010000146.1, read on the forward strand.
ACTAAGCAATGGATTTACAATATCTGCAGTAGGGGGGAGGAAAGAAATAATGGATTTACTTTCTCCAGGTGGCAAGGTTTACCAGGCAAGTACCTTTGCAGGCAACCCAATTTCTGTAAGTGCTGCAATCAGTTCAATTAAAACAATTAACAAAATTAAAAACAAACTCTATTCAAAACTTGAAAGATTCAATTTGCTATTTTCCACTGCACTGGATGAGATGGCAACAGATATGAAAATCCCCCACCAAATCAATTTTACAGCCTCAATGTTTCAGATTTTTTTTACAAACAAACCCGTTGTGGATTATCAAACCTCAAAGAATGCAAATGCAAAGAAATTCCAAAAATTGTTCCAAAAACTATTGAAAAAGAAAATTTTCATTGCCCCATCCCAATTTGAAGTGGTTTTCCTTTCTGATGCTCATACTGAAACTGATCTAAACAAAACACTTGATGCATATCATTATGCATTAAAATCGATAAAAAATTGAAGTACATAGTTGGAGCTAGAGGGAGTCATCTATCTGTTGCACAGACTAATTGGGTAATTTCTGAATTAAAAAAAGTAAATCCTGATTGTGATTATGAAATCAAACCAATCACAACAAAGGGTGATACTGATACAAGACCACTATTTACAATTGATCAAAAAGGAATTTTTGAAAAAGAGATTGATAGGGCAGTTGCTCAAAAAGAAGTAGATTTTGCTGTACATAGTCTCAAAGATGTTCCATCTGAACTAGATGAAAATCTAATACTTGCATCTATTCCAAAACGTGAAGCAGTCAATGATGTATTCATTTCTTCAGACAATTCGACATTAGATGATATTAGAGAAGGTTCAGTAATTGGAACAAGCTCGTTGCGACGTGCAGTTCAAGTGTCTAGGAAAAGACCTGATGTAATTGTAAAACCTATTCGCGGAAATATTGAAACTAGAATTAAAAAAGTATCTGGAGAAGAATATGATGCAATTGTTCTTGCACAAGCTGGAATTTCAAGATTAGGAGTGGATGTAAAATGCACTTCATTATCTGTTGATGATTTTTCTCCGTCTCCTGGACAGGGGGCAATTGCTATAGTTGCAAGAGCCGACGACGCTGAAACAATTTCAATGCTAAAAAAAATTGAAGATGATGATTCTCGTTTGGAAATTGAGGCTGAGCGCTCACTTTCTGATTATGTCGATTCTGGCTGTAGATTTCCTTTAGGGGCCCATGCCAAATCTAGTGGCTCTGAGATGACTTTGACAGTCTCTGCATTTTCTGTAGATGGAAAACAATCTCTTCAGGTAAACAAAACTGGAAAGAAAGAAGATCCTAAATCTCTGGGAAAAAATGCTGGAGAAGAACTACGTAGGAAAGGAGTAAATGATCTTGCATTAAATTGGAGAGAAAAAGTAGAGGAATGGAATAAGACATGACTGGAAAAGTGTATCTTGTTGGCGCGGGTCCTGGAGATAGTAAATTAATTACATTACGTGCAGTTGAATTGCTTGAAAAAGCAGATGTTGTTTTGTATGACAGACTAGTAAGCAAAAAAATCATTTCAATGATTCCAAAAAAAGCAGAAAAAGTCTATGTGGGTCG
>JAOUAE010000147.1 GCA_029861085.1 Candidatus Nitrosopumilus sp.
ATGTTTCATCAGATGCGATAAATGAAGGAATGCAATTTACAAATGCAGTATTTGTATCAAGGCAAATTTGAGCCCAAAATGCAGTTACCTTGTCAGAGCCCACAGGCAAATAAGATACAATAATTTCGACACCTTTCTCTTTGATGACTTGTTTCACTTCTTCAGCAATTTGCTCAGTAGTTTTTGTGCTGGTAATGGGTTTAATTCTATTTTCCACCCACACTCCTACTCCATCCAACAATGGACTTTCATAGACTTTGGCATCATTTTCTGGCAAATCATTTTTGGCAATCCAATCAACCATGTTGGGATATTCGTAAATTGCTTCATGCAAAAGTTTGCCAACTTTATTTTCGCCGACATCAAATCCACAAACAAAATCAATATCATGAATACCATATCCTGCTAATTTATCATGAATAATTCCAGTTACTTCTTGAGAAGGATTTTTTCTATAATATTCAATTCCCTGAATCAGACCAGAAAAACAATTACCAATACCAACTAAACCAACTTTAATTCTATCTGACATTCAAAATTTGGTATTACTGAGAGGGTTTTAAGTTTTCTTAGACAATAGAAAGAAATCGTTTCTATGAAGGCAGAATTTTATACTTGACATCAATAAATGAAATCATGATAGAACCAGGTCGTCCAGTAAAAGACATAGAAATTAACTCAGACACTTCAATAGAAAAAATTTTTGAAGAGATATCTCAATCAGGAGGATTTGAATCGGTAAATCTATCAGACGGATTAGAAATTCTAACAGAAATGATTTCAGACAAACAATGTTTGAGGTTTATTTCATTTGTAGGTGCAGTTGTTTCAACCGGACTAAGAGGTATTATAAAAAACATGATTAAAAATAAATGGTTTGATGTCGCCATAACAACATGTGGAGCATTGGATCATGACATTGCAAGGCATTTTTCACATTATAAAGAAGGATCATTTACAATGGACGATATGGAATTATCTAACCAAAACATTCACAGATTAGGAAACGTACTAGTTCCGATGGACAGTTACGGTCCACTCATTGAAGAAAAAATGCAGTTGTTTTTAGAAGAAGAATATCAAAACGGAGTAAAAGAGATGACCTCTGCTGAAATATGTAAGATGATTGGAAAACATCTAGACGAAGATTCATTTCTTTATTGGGCATACAAAAACGACATCAATGTTGTAGTTCCAGGTATAATGGATGGTGCAGTAGGAAGTCAAATTTGGTTATTCACACAAAAACATAATGATTTCAAGCTAAACATTATAGGAGATGCAAATCTTCTTTCAGGATTAATATTCAAAGCCAAAAAATCAGGAGCATTCATGATTGGTGGAGGAATTTCAAAGCATCACACATTATGGTGGAATCAGTATAGAGAAGGATTAGATTATGCATTTTACATCACAACAGCACAAGAATTTGATGGAAGTTTAAGTGGAGCACTGGTAAGAGAAGCGATTTCGTGGGGAAAAGTAACACAAATAGCAAAACAATCAACACTTCATGCAGAAGTGACAACAATTTTGCCATTCATTTATGCAGCACTGATTTCAAAATTACAAAAATAGATTTAGAATTTGATAAAAGCTATTATTTGATCAATATGCAAAATATGTAGTGTCGCCTAAAATAAGAATTAGAGAATTAAAGCCACTTAATTTAGAAGGAGGTTTTCTCATTGATGGATTTCCATCGATAGGGTTTACTAGTGCAATTGCAACTGAATCATTGATTCATACATCACAGTTTGAATTAGCAGGAATAATTGATTCAGAAAGTTTTCCACCAATTAGCGTTATAAAAAATGGAAAACCAAATTTCCCAACTAGAATTTTTGTCAATGAAGAGTTGAAAGTTGGAATATTTTTGTCATTTCTTACTCTTGATCAATCATTACATAGAGCCACATCTAAAACAATGTTGAAATGGGCAAAAGAACACAAAATTGGATTAATTGTCAGCAGCGTTGCAATTAAATCATCTAATAATGATAAAGAGATCATTGGAATTGGAAGTACAGATATTGCAAGAACAAAAATTAAAGAAGCAGGTTTGAAAACTTTAGACCATGGAACAATACCGGGGATTCCAGGAATGTTACTAAATGAAGGAAGTATATCAAAGCAAGATGTAATTGTGATAGTTTTTCATACAGATGGAAAAGAACCAGATTTTAAATCAAGTGCACAACTATGCATGGCAATATCTAAATTAATTCCAGGAGCTTCATGCAATATTCCATTACTAGAAAAAGAAGCTGAGAAAGCAGAAATAGTGATAAAAGAAACACAAGAAGAATCAAAGCATCTAAAAGACTCCATGTATAGATAGAATTTTTTTAATCATGTTTATTTCATAATTTGACAGACAGTATCGGAAGATAATGATTCAGATCCTAGAATTTGCTGTGTTAGTAATTGCGGTTTCAGCATCAGGAGTTATGGCCCCAGGACCACTTTTTGCAGCAAATATATCATATGGGTTGCGAGACGGTGTAAAATCAGGCATCAAAATGGCAATTGGTCACACAATTGTTGAGTTTCCTTTAGTAATTTTGTTAGGGATCGGGGCATTTTCTTTAGAAATATTTCCGGAATTCAGAGTATTAATTTCTATATTAGGAGCAATCACACTTTTTGCATTTGCGTTTATGCAAATTAAAACTGCATTACAGAAAAAAGAAGATAGCATATCAAATCCAAAGCAAGGCCCATTAGTTACAGGAATTGTATTAAGTGCATTAAATCCATTTTTTATAATTTGGTGGTTGACAATAGGATTCAAATTAATTTCAGATGCAATGTTGATTTGGGCATTTGCAGGCATATTAATTGTATTTGTAATGCATATCTGGATGGATTTTGTGTGGTTAGGAGGAATTTCATTTCTTGCCTCAAAAAGTTCACAAATTATTTCCAACAGAAATTACAAGGCATTGATGATAGTACTAAGTTTGATGCTGGTTTATTTTGGAATTACATTTTTGGTTGATATTGTACCTTAACCACAATCTAAAATTTCTATTTGAGATTCACAACTATCAATGAACAAATCAATTTTTTCAACAATGATTTCACAAAATTCTGGATCAAGAGACTGTTCATATGAAGAGATATCATTAATAATTAGAACATATTCAATCGCACAAGAATTTCCAGTAAAACCAATCATTATTCCAATAAATAAAATTCCAAATAGGATTAAAGTTAAATTTTTTAAATTAATTTTTTGTAATATCAATTTCCATTGTAGAAACATTACGTTGTTTTCCATCTTGGGAAGTTAAAGAATCAGATGAAATTCTTACGTCGCTAATCACATATCCTACAGAATTCATTCGCTTAGTAATCATTTGAGAAACATCAACTGCTTGTGTAATTCGTTTCCCCCTAGCTTTGATAGTAACTGTAGTTCGAGTTGAAAGTTGAGTTAAAGTTGCAGAAACATAAGTCATTATCGGTTTAGTACCAACAAATATCACATTGCGCTCCTCAGGTGCTGGACGAGAGTTGGAAGTTTCGCCAGAAGTTGGTTCAGGTGCTGGCTCTGGTTCAGGTGCTGGCTCTGGTTCAGGTGCTGGCTCTGGTTCAGGTGCTGGCTCTGGTTCAGGTGCTGGCCCTGGTTCAGGTGCTGGCTC
>JAOUAE010000148.1 GCA_029861085.1 Candidatus Nitrosopumilus sp.
CCACTTGCTCCTGTAACGACAATCTTAGGATATTTGACCATAATGGAAGAAAGTTAGTTTTAATTTTAAATCTATTTGGTTGAATTTGAAATTGATGAAATAAGAGTTAATACCATAAAATGAATACGTCATGCATGGAAGAAGAGAAGGTAAAATTAAAGACAGGTTACACTACAGGAAGTTCTGCAACTGCAGCATCTAAAGCCGCATTGTTATCCGTAATTAATCAACAAAAAATAGAAAATGTAGATATTTTGTTACCTAAACGATCTTTTATTCAGATTCCGATTCATTATTGTGAATTTACAACTAATAATGCAAAATGTTCTGTAATCAAAAATGGCGGAGATGATCCTGATGTTACTCATGGTGCAGAAATTATCGTGGAGTTGGAAATCACTGACAAAACAAATGAAATTGAGATTGATGGGGGCGAAGGAGTAGGAATTGTCACCAAGCCTGGATTAGGTTTGGAAATTAACAAACCCGCCATAAACCCAGTTCCTAAAAAAATGATTGCTGAAAACTTAAGAGAGGTTGGAAAAGAAATTTTTTTGAAAAAAGGAATCAGAGTAGTCATTTCAGTTCCTAAAGGTAAAGAACTAGGACCAAAAACTGACAATCCTAGATTAGGCATTACAAACGGAATTTCAATTTTAGGAACTAGTGGAATTGTTATTCCATTTTCTACAGCATCATATGCAGCATCAATAAGGCAAAATTTGGATGTAGCAGTTGCAATGGGTAATGATACGGTAGTACTTACAACAGGCGGAAGAAGTGAAGATTTTGCAAAGAAGATGATAAATTTGCCAGAACACTGTTTTGTTCAGATGGGTGATTTTTCAGGATATACGATTCAGCAATGTGGCAGAAAAGACATCAAAAAAGCATATGTTGTTGGTTTTATTGGAAAACTTGCAAAGATGGCAGCCGGTGTAAAACAAACTCATGTCAAAGGCTCAAAAGTAGACATGAATTTTTTATCAGAATTAGCTAAAAGATGTAATGCAGAAGATAATCTAATTCAAGCTATTAAAAAAGCAAATACAGCAAGGCATGTTTCTGAAATAATTCAAGAAAATAGGATAGAAGGATTTTTTGACTTGATTTGTAGTGAGACGTATCAACATATGAGAAAACATTCTGAAGAAAAAGTTGCAATAGATGTCATATTGTTTGGTTTTGATGGAAATATTTTGGCTAGAAAATCTGAAGAGTAAGGTATTTTATTAAAGTTGAAAGATTTTGATTATGGAAAAAATTTCCGTCCTAGCTATTACCAAAAATGGAGTAAATATTGGTGAAAATCTAAAGAAATTATTTCCAGAATGGAGTATATTTGCACCTTCAAAACTATCAAATGAAAAGACTGGGATTACATGGTATTCTGAGCCTACATCAGAAAAAATTGTTGAACTTTTCAAAAATAATAATGCATTAATCTGTATTTTCTCGTTAGGTGCAGTAATTAGATTAATTGCACCATATTTGAAAGATAAGAAAACTGATCCCGCAGTAATCGTAATTGATGATAAGACAAATTTTGTAATTAGTGTTTTGTCTGGACATATAGGAGGAGCTAACAAATTAACCGAAGAAATAGCAAATAAGCTTGGAGCATTATCTATAATTACTACTGCAGCAGATGTTAACAAAACGATAGCAGTTGATCTTGTAGGAAGGGAATTTAATTGGAAGATTGAGGATGACTCTACTGTGACAAAAATTAGTGCACATATGGTAAACGAAGAACCTATTGGTGTTTTTCAAGAAGCAGGCAATAAAAATTGGTATAAAAAATTGCCAAAAAATGTTTTAATTTATGAAAACATGAAGGATTTAAAAAAATCAAATTGTAAAGCTTGTCTTATAATTTCTGATAAAGTCATCGATAAAGAAATATCTAAAGAATCTGTGATATATCGTCCTCAAAGCCTAGTAATTGGAATTGGATTACATTGGGATACTACAAAAGAAACCATTAGAGAAGGAATTGAAGATTGTTTAGATAAATTCCAACTCAGTTCAAAATCTATTGCAAAACTGGTATCAATAAAAAAACCAGAAGATGTGCAAGGATTGATAGATCTTGGAAAAGAAATGGGAATTCCTGTAGAGTATGTAAATAGGGAAGATTTGGCTGAGATTTCTGCCCCAAATCCTTCTGAAACAGTAAAAGCCTTTGAAGGAACTGCAAGCGTATCAGAAGCTGCTGCCATCAAAGTGTCAGGTGGGGAACTAATAGTAGAAAAGCAGAAATTCCCACCAAATTTGACTATAGCCATAGCGAGGATTTTGAATTGAAACGTGGATTACTACTAATTGACAGAGGAAGCAGGGAAAGGGAAGCATCTGAAGAATTGGATGTTATTTGCCAAGGAATTAAGGCGAAAAGTGACTATGTTTTTACTGATTTTTGTTTTCTAGAGGTGGAACCGCCATATATCGAGGATGGAATTGCTAAATGTCTAAAAGAAGATATTGATCCTTTAACTATTGTTCCATACTTTTTGTATCCTGGTAAAAAAGTAAAAAATGCAGTTACAGATGTAATGAAATTTCAAAAAGATACCAAAATAAAATTTGTAGTTACAAAACAAATGAGCATGCATAAAACTTTGGTTGATGTTGTTGAAAATAGAATATCTACAACATTAGAAGAAAATAAAATCACTCTTTCAAATAATGAAGTAGATGTAATGATAATTGGGCATGGGAGTAAAGATCCAAATGCTCAAAGATCATTAGATTACATTGTAAATGAGCTAAAAAATTCATACCGAAATGTAAGCAGGTGTTGGTTAGAAATAGAACAGCCAGATATTTTTGAAGGAATTAAAAAATGTGAGAAAGATGATCCCAAAGTTTTGATTATTGTTTTTTACTTTCTTCACGAAGGAGCACATGTGAAAACTGATATCAATAATGATTTGATACCAGCGTTAAAAAATTCCAGTATGAAAAAGACATACATTACAAAACATATTGGTACAGATCAAAAAATGATAGATTTGATATTAGAGAGAGCAAAAGAGGTAGAAGATGCAAACTAAAAGGGGCCAATCAATTGAAGATGCAAGTATGCAAATGATTGAAGACGAGATAGGCTCTCATGATTTTAGTGAAAAAGAATGGCCTATCGTAAGAAGGATTATTCATTCAACGGCAGATTTTGATTTTGCAGGTAAAAACAGGTTAATTTTTCACAAAGACGCAATTCAAAGCGGTATGAATGCTTTGAAAAATGGTTGCAGTATAGTAGTTGACGTTAATGGAGTAATTGGAGGAATGAATAAACAAAATCCGAAAGATTTTGGAAATAACATAGTTTGTAATATTTCAAAACCAGAAATTATGGAATTGGCAAAAAAAGAAGGCAAAACTCGTTCCCAAGTATCAATGAGAGTTGCTGCATCAGATATTGATGGAGGAGTTGTAGCAATAGGAAACGCTCCTACGGCTCTTCAAGAGGTAATTCAGATGGTTAAAGAAGGCATATCAAAACCTGCACTAATTATTGGAATTCCAGTAGGATTCATCTGTGCTGCTGAATCAAAAGAAGAATTATCAAAATTGGAAGAAGCTCCATTCATTACCAATATTGGCAGAAAAGGAGGAAGTTCTTCAGTGT
>JAOUAE010000033.1 GCA_029861085.1 Candidatus Nitrosopumilus sp.
TTCCTAAGAACATAGCAAAAGAAATTACAATTAAAAATACAGAAGGTTCTATAGATAATGCAGAAAAAAGATTAAAGAAAATAAAAGAGATTTTTGCAATAGTTGCAATCTCTCCAAGAGCTGCAGGGTTGGAACAAAAGAAACCATATATTTTCGAAGCTTCAGTCAGCGGAGGAGATATTGAAAAACAATTTGCACATGTTAAAGAATCACTAGGAAAAGAAATTAAAATTGATCAAATTTTTGAAACAGGTGCAACAGTAGATGTTGCAGCAATTACAAAAGGTCACGGATGGCAAGGCGTACTAAAAAGATGGAACGTAAAAAAGAAACAACACAAATCAAGAAAAACAGTCAGAGAGGTTGGTTCATTAGGTCCAATCTCACCACAGAGTGTCATGTACACAGTTCCAAGAGCAGGACAAATGGGATTCCATCAAAGAGTAGAATATGATAAAAGAATTATGATAATGGGAAATACCGAATCAGATAAAATTAAAATTAATCCAGATGGCGGATACAAACACTTTGGATTAGTTAAGGGGGATTTCATCATTCTAAAAGGCTCAGTACCAGGCACATACAAGAGATTAATCAAGCTAAGAAGTCAGATCAGAAATGCACCAGCAAAAGTTAGCAAACCAAACATTTTGGAGGTAGTAGTATAATGAAGACAACCGTGTACACAACTACCGGAACAAAACATGGCGAAGTAGAACTTCCTCCAGTATTTTCAACCCCAGTAAGACGAGAATTAATTCATAAAGCTTTCACCAATTTAACATCCCATAAATTTCAAAGACAGGGAAGAAAACCAAACGCAGGCATGGATGTTGTAGCAGACTCCAACGATCCTCCAACAGGTCAAGGTGTATCACGTGTTGCAAGAATGCAAGGCGGAGGCGGAGGAAGACAAGGACAAGGAGCCGAAGTAGCATCAACTAGAGGCGGAAGACAAGCACATCCGCCTATTGTTGAAAAGGTAATTTACAAAAAATTGAATAAAAAAGAAAACAAGCTAGCACTTTGTTCTGCAATTGCAGCAACTGCATCAAAAAATCTTGTAGAATTAAGAGGTCACAAAATTGATGGCATAGAATCATTCCCAATTGTAGTATCAGAAGATATTGAATCGATTTCCAAAGCAAGTGAAATTACCAAAGTATTAGATTCATTGAAACTATCACAAGATGTTAAAAGATTAGATGCAAGAAAACCACGTTCTGGACAATCAAGACTTAGAGGAAGAAATAAGAAAGTTGGAAAAAGCGTTTTGTTTGTAACAAGGGATTCATCTAATCTATCAAAGGCAATTGGGGCATTCCCAGGAGTAGAAGTCAGAAATGCCAAAGATTTGAGCGTATTAGATTTAGCTCCAGGTTCTGATCCAATTAGATTAACAGTATATTCCAAATCAGCAATTGAAGAAATTGGGAAAATAAAGTCAACACATCTAGAATTAATGGTGAAAACACAATGAATGTAGATCAAGCAATGAAGATCATAGTCAAACCATACATTACAGAAAAAACTTTTGCAATGGTTGAAAATGAAAGTAAGATTTGTTTTATCGTAGAAATATCTGCAAACAAACCAGAGATTGCAGAAGCTGTAAAAGTACTTTACAAAGAAAATGTCAAAAAAGTAAACACTGCAAGAACAATTTATGGTAAAAAAGCATTTGTTCAATTTGAAAGTACAGAAAAAGCCAGAGATCTTGCAACAAAGATAGGAATGCTATAATATGGACCATAAAACTCGAAGTACATTAACAGAGGAGAAGAGAGATGGTTAAAGAATTTTTATACAGAGGTATCCCTAAAGAGGAGTTAGATAATTTATCACTAGAGAAGCTATTTTTATTATTCAATTCTAGACAAAGAAGATCCCTTACCCGAGGCATTACTGATGGTAAGAGAAAATTGATTGAAGAGATAAAGGCCGCAAAAGCAGGTAAATTAAAGAATCCCATCAAAACTCACGTAAGAGATTTGATAATTCTCCCATACATGGTAGACGTTACAGTAAATATATTCTCAGGAAAAGAATTCGTTCCACGTACAATCACAACAGAGATGATTGGACATTATCTGGGAGAATATGTAATAACAAACAGAAAGGTTTCACATGGCGCACCAGGTGTAGGTGCATCAAGATCCAGCCTCTATGTGCCATTGAAGTGATTATTATGGGTAGATTCGATTATGCTTTCCAAAATTATGACGCAACAAGACACGTACGTTCTTCGTTAAGGGAAAAAGACATTTCACATAAACATGCACGTGAAGTTGCCGTGTCAATTAAAGGACTATCCATTGAAAAAGCCAGAGATTATCTACAAGATGTAATTAATAAGAAAAGAGCAGTTTCATTTGGAAGGTACAAAAACCAAGTAGGGCACAAACCAGATCCTGGAATGATGGCAGGACGTTATCCACAAAAAACAGCAAAAGAATTCATCAAAGTTTTAGACAATTTAGAATCAAATGCAGAATACAAAGGGATGGATTTGGATAGATTAAGAATTGTAAACGCAACAGTACACAAAGGTGTAGTTGTGAAAAGATTCACTCCAAGAGCAATGGGAAGAGCAACCCCAAAGAACAATGTATTAACTCACGTCGAATTGGTGGCAAAGGAGATTTAGATATGTCAGCAGTAAAAAATGTAATCAAAGATAACTACAACATGATGTTACTCAAAGATTACCTTAGAGAGGCAATTAAAGATGCAGGTTTCTCACATGCAGAAATTTCAAAAACACCCGTAGGAACTAGAGTTGCATTGCATGTAACAAGACCAGGAATTGTCATAGGAAGAAAAGGAACAGGTATCCGAGCACTTACCGAAAAGCTTGCAACGGATTTTGCATTAAAAAATCCACAAATTTCAGTAGTAGAAATAGAAAAACCAGAGCTAGCACCAAGCGTAATGTGTAATAGAATGGCATCTCATCTTGAAAGGGGAACAGCTTTTAGAAGAGCAACAATGTGGACATTAAAACAAATCATGGAAGGAGGTGCAATGGGAGTTCAAATTACAATTTCAGGTAAACTTAGAGGTGACCGTTCGGCATTTGAAAAACACACACAAGGAATTTTACCCAGAGCAGGACATCACGCAGAAGTAATTGTATCTGAGGACATTGCACATGTAAAAACAGCAATGGGATTAATTGGAATTAGAATAAGAATTGCAAAAAAAGAAAAACTCATCCCAGAATTTGAAATGAAAGTTGTAAATCCAAAGAAAACAAAACAAGTTAAAGATGAAAAAACTGATGAATCGAAAAAACTCAAAGTAGAAGAAATTGTAATTGGTGATAATAAAATAGAAGTTGTCAAAGTAGAAGGCAAAAAAGACGAAGCAAAATCAGAGTCAGAAGCAATTGCATTAGAAGAAAAGAAAATGGAAAAAATAGAAACGCTGGAGGAGGAGGAGGCTAAATTGAAATGACCAGACTCAGTATGAAAACAATCAAAAAACTAAATGAAAAAGATCTTAAAAGTAAAATACAAGAGACTAAAAGCGAACTTGCAAAACTTAGAGTTGATGGATCCAAAGGAACATTAAGAAAAGAAAGCGGTAAACTAAAACCCCTGCGTCACGACATTGCAAGAATGTTAACAAGAGTAAACGAGATGAGGAGAGAGAAATGATTACGTCAGATAACATCCATTCTCACGAATTCATAGGATTAGACACAGAGATCGTTCAGTCTACTAATCCACAAGTTATAGGATTAAATGGAAGAATTATCAATGAAACAAAATCAATGTTCACAATTAATACAGAAAACGGAGTTAAATCAATTGCAAAATCTACAAACGATTGGAAATTTTCAATTCAAAATAAAGATGTCATAGTAGATGGCTCCAAAATTGCAAAAAGACCATTTGACAGATTAGGAGGAAAGGTATGACTCAAAATATAGGATTAAAAGTAAAAGAACCAACCAGGGAATGTATGGATAAACACTGTCCATTCCACGGGGATTTATCAATTAGAGGTAAACTCTTTGACGGCAAAGTTACAGGAAACAAAGCAAAACAAACCATAACATTACAAAAAGACTCACCTGTTTACTTTAGTAAATTTAAGAGATATGCAAGAGGTACAAGTACGATTCATGCACATGTTCCAGGTTGCATAGATGTTGAAGCAGGGGATCATGTATTGACTGCAGAGTGTAGGCCAATATCAAAATCTGTTTCATATGTAGTTGTGGAGGTTAAAGCATAATGGCAAAGCAAGCAGGTAAAGGAGTGCAAGAATTTAGACCATACGTTACCAAAGTACTTCCAGTTGGAGCAAACATTGTTTGCGCAGATAACTCAGGTGCCAAAATTTTAGAGATAATCAACGTTCCAAGACATAAAACCAGAGCATCAAGACTCCCTTCAGCATCAGTAGGGGACTTTTGTAATGTGGTAGTAAAAAAAGGACCAGCAGAATTAAGAAAGCAAGTTTATGGCGCAGTTATTGTTAGACAAAAATATGCAGTTCGAAGATTAAACGGTGTAAGAGTTTGTTTTGAAGATAATGCAGCAGTCCTAATCACTCCAGAAGGAGAAACAAAAGGAACAGACATCAAAGGACCCGTAGCAGTGGAAGCTTCAGAGAAATGGCCAAGAGTAGCTAACTTGGCATCAATGGTGGTATAATAAAATGAAGCCAACCAAAATGCGCAATAAGATGATTTATCAAGCATCATCCCAAACAAAAAGCAAACAACTTGGGAGTGCATTATCCAAAGATCTTCATAAAAAATATGGCAAAAGAAGTGTCAGAGTCATAGAAGGAGATAGCGTCACAATTGTTCGAGGAGAATTCAAAGGAGTAGACGGCAAAGTATCAAAAATTTCCAAACCAAAGAGTAGCGTAGCCATCGAAGGAGTAAAAAAAGAGAAAACAAAAGGTGATAAATTTGATGTTTATATTCACACATCCAATCTTGTTGTTACTTCACTCAGTACTGAGGATAAATGGAGAATTACAAAACTTGAAGGTAAAAATTCATCAAAGCAATCCAAAACAACTTCTGCAGAAACAGTGAAAGACACCCCTAAAGAAACAAAAGGAGCAGATGAAACCAAAAAACAGGAAGATGAAAAGTAATGGTAAGTATAGCAGGTAGTAAAAAACTCAAACGTCAAATGGCCCCACAATTTTGGGGAATTGCAAGAAAAGATAAGAGATTTGTAATCACAGTGAAACCAGGTCCACATAAAAAGAGTCAAGCTATCCCAACAGCAGTATTTCTCAGAGACACGTTAAAAATTGTCACAAGTTTGAGAGAAGCAAAAGCTGCAATATACTCCGGCAAAATTAAGATTGATGGAGTTGTAAGAAAATCACTTCATCATGCAATCGGATTAATGGATGTAGTGGAATTAGAAAATGTTTCAGACATCTATCGTCTAGTTCCAGCAGAAGAAAAAATGCTTAAACCAATAAAGATTAACGAATCAGAAAAATCGAAAAAACTTGTCACAATAACAAGTAAAACCACAATTAACAAAGATAAATTACAAATTGGATTCCATGACGGGCGTTCAATTATTACAGATAGTAAAGTGAATATTGGAGATACTTGTCTAATACAAATTCCAGATGTTAAAATTCTTGAAACAATTAAGCTAGAAGTAGGCTCTCAAGGACTAGTAACTCGTGGAAATAACGTAGGACAAATCGGTAAAATAGAAGCTATAGAAGAAGGAACATTCATCCTTCCAAAAAGAGTCATCTTAACGCTAGAAGATAGAAAAATCGAAATACCAGCCGATATCATTATGCCAATTGGTAAAGGAGAGCCAATAATTCAATTAAAGTGATCATATGTCTCAAACAACAGAAATCCCAATGAAAAAAATCTCTTTAGAGAAAGTCGTCCTAAATATGGGCGTTGGGAAATCTGGAGATGTAATCAATATTGCAAAAACAGCACTTGATCAAATTTCAGGAAAAAAATCCTCGTCACGTAATGCAAAATCACAACAAAGAGATTGGGGAGTAAGAAAAGGAGAACCGATTGGAGCAGCAGTGACAGTACGTGGAAAAGATGCAGTTGAATTAGTAAAAAGACTACTGGAATCAAAAGGAAATACAGTCAACGGTAGATCATTTGATAATTTTGGTAATTTTTCATTTGGAATTAAAGAACACATTGACATACCAGGTGTAAAATATGATCCACAGATAGGAATTTTAGGACTTGGAATTTCAATTACATTAACTAGACCAGGATATGGAATTAGAACAAGAAGTAAACACAAAGCAAGAGTTGGGAAAGATCACATTATCAAAAGCCAAGAGGCAAAAGATTATTTTGTAAAAGAATTTGGAGTGTCTATAACATAATGCCAAAAGATAGATCATACGAAGCCACTGGAAGAAAAAAACATGATTTTGGACGAGGTTCAAGATGGTGCAAAAGATGTGGTGATTATACAGCAGTTATTCAAAAATATGATTTAATGCTATGTAGGCGATGCTTTAGAGAAGTCGCAACATCTTTAGGGTTCAGGAAAAACAAGTGAGATATAATGCCGGCAACAAACATTTTAGCAAATCTATTTGTCACACTTTACAATAACGAAACCAGAAGGAAAAGTGATTGTGTAATTCTTCCAACTTCAAAATTAGGAATTGAAGTTCTAAAAACACTTCAAAAAGACGGATATATTGGAGAATTTGAGCACATCGACGATAAAAGGGGCGGAAAATTCAAAATCAAATTATTGGCAAAAATAACAAAATGTGGAGCAATATCCCCAAGGTTCAAAGTAAAAACTGACGAATATAATAATTGGGAGCAACAATATTTGCCAGCATACGATCGAGGAATGCTTCTTGTCACTACAAACCAAGGAGTAATGTCACATCACGAAGCAACACAAAAAGGAATTGGAGGATTTTTAATCGGATATGTCTACTGAGCAAATCGACAAATTCCAAGATGAAGTAGACATTCCAGAAGGAGTTACAGTAACCGTAAACAAACACATGTTAGGATTTGTAGGACCATTAGGTAAAACATACAAGAGTTTCAGAAGCATCCCAGTGAATATCAAAATTGTGGAAAATAAAGTCAAGCTAAAAACAATATATTCCAAAAAAAGAGATTATGCAATTTTACACACAGCAAGATCAATTATTAGAAATATTTGTGAAGGTCTCATTGTAGGATACACAATTAAAATGAAAGTTGTTTATGCACACTTTCCAATAACAGTAAAAGTAGAGGGAAGAAAAATTTTAATTGAAAACTTTCAAGGTGAACGTGCACCAAGAATTACTCATATTGTTGGAAATACCAAGGTCATACCAAAGGGCGAAGACGTGATTCTTACAGGAGAAGTTTGGACGGACATAACTCAAACTGCAGCAAACATTGAGCTTAAAACTAAAGTTAAAAATAAAGATCATAGAGTTTTCTTGGACGGCATTTATGCATTTGAGAAGACAAAAGGTTTAGAAAAGTAATATTGTAATTTTTCCAATATGACTCTTGATCCTGAATTCTCAAAACAAACAACTGATTTAATTCAACAAACATTAGAGTTATACAAATCAGCTGGTGCATCACCAAGAATTAGTCAAACATGGGATTGTGGAAACATTGGTGATTTTTTATGTGGATTTTTTGTAGGTGAAATGGTAGGTTCAGCACTTAGTGCTTTTCAAATCGTTCATCAGAAAGAGCCTACAGCGGATGAGCATCTTGAAATAATTGAACTAGTTGAAAGTCATTCAAAAGAAATCAAAGAATTTTTTGCAAAATTTAACTGAATAATCATTTAACATTACTGGAATAAACATAGTCGCAAAGATTAAATCACTTTTATCAAGGTACAAACTTGTGCCTCCCTAGCTCAGCGTGGTAGAGCATCCGACTGTTAATCGGATGGTCACCAGTTCAAGTCTGGTGGGAGGCGCGTATTATTTCTAAACTCGAATTTTGAAACATGTGGTCTGTATACATATAGTGGAAGTTGAAAATGAAATTATTAATATTTCTGAATTCGAATTTAGAAACATTAATTGGTTGTTAGCAATTAGTGTACTCGATTAGACAACATAGATCTAATAGATGATCGCATATTTAGAATATGCAGGAGGTTTACATTGGTCAGAACTAGAAGGGCCAACAGATATTGTGTGGATTGCGGAGCAAGATTGGTTTATTATCCAAGATTGTCAAACCCAAAGGCTCCAAATGAACATAGAGTACTAGTGTATGCATGCCCAGATTGTACCGATGACTTTGAAAAACCAAAAATGTTTTCCATTAAACGCAATCAAGTGGAGGATCCATTGGAAACAGTAGAAATTGAGATTACACAATTACAGAAAAAAACAATCGTTGCAAAATAGAAGTAAAGAAATATGTCGTATCCAGAAAAATCAAGAAGTAATGCGTGGTTCTTGTTACCAATATTTTTTGGAGTCATAGGAGGAATAATCGCATTTTTTATTTTGCGGCAGGATGATCCACATAAGGCAAAGAACTGCTTGTATTTGGGAATTGTATTCATGGTAATTGGAATTATTTTCAATATTTTGCTTGCTGCATCATTTCCAAGCTTAGATTCAGGTTTTAATGTGAATATCTAGACGGTATTACGTTGCTTTCCTAGTAAAGATACACATTATGTCTAAATTCGAATTTAGAAATATTATAAATTTAGCATGATAATCATTTGAATTTAGAATCATATAGAACTAATTTATGGAAATTTGTATGAGTGTATCTAGAATGAGGGACAATGTAGAAAGATGGGTAATTCATGAAGGTCTTTCTTTTGAAGATGTAAAAAATCCGGAAAATAGTTTTCAAATTTTAGTAAAACATGCAGGTCAATACGGAATTCCTGTAGATGTGTTTGAGCCAAAAGGACAACCAGGAATTCTAGTGATAGGGGCTAAAGTAATTATGAAAAACAGTCAGATTTCAAGATATTTGGGATTTAATGCAGAAGAAAAAGAGAAATTTGAGAAAAAAGTTGCCGATTTTTGCTATTCAATACAAGCAATCAACAAAATTATCACAGAGGACGGTAAACAAAAGGTTGGAGTTTATGTTGTGTTGGATGATAAGGAAAACATCAATCAACAGACCATGCTGGATGCAATAGACAAAGTTTCAGAAATACATGAAAAAACGTCAAGATTTTTGCTAAAGACATTTTAAAAAAATAGGTTATTTATCAATTCTATGCGGGTCCTATATCAAGAATTCACCATGTTACATCATGTTACATCATGTTACATCATGAAAACAAAAAAAATCAAAGCCAAAAGAATTAGTTATTTCTACGGCAGAACTGCTAAAATTGGGTATGAGTGTGATGAATAAAGCACTCAAAGTAGCAAATACTGCTAAAAAAGGCAAAATCACCATCAGAGTAGAGAAAACCCAACCTGGAATCGTTATTTGGATTTGTAGGTTAATCACTATTTTTGATCAAAAATCTCACAAATAGTGTGTATTTTGATTAAACATACAATAATCAATAAAAATATTTGGACATAGAATCAACAGTTTAGGGTTATTATTCAATTATGACGCATTAATGAAAGCAGTCAAATCACCATCAAATTATGATGGTAACTACAGATTTGATAGATAAATTAATGTCATTAGTGGTTGGTGGTTAAACCACAATTTCAATATTTTGCCATATTTTTTCTAAAAGCCCCCCTTATTTGGCATAAAATATGGGTCCAAAAATATTCACATGCAGTAAAATTAAAAATGTTCTAAAATGAACAATGAAACATATATCATCAGAGATTGATAAATCAACGATTAATGAAAAATTGAATCTACAAACAACGTCTTTAACGAATTTAGAGAATTCTCATCTAGTCTTTTTTTTCAAGTTTTTGATCAGATTACATCAATTTCAAAATAATTTCTAAAATGATCAATTTTACAAAAACAAGCCTAGGCGTTAAACCCCCCCTTAAAATTAGCATGTTTAGGCATAATGTGAAATTTTCAAGATTGGGTGTTTTGATGGGGGGTTGAACACTTGTGCCTACATCCAAGATGCAACTATGATTCTACCAAGATCTCCCAGCTAAACATAGGTCAAGTTTTAGAGTTGTGCGTAAAAGCTA
Organism: Candidatus Nitrosopumilus sp.; assembly: GCA_029861085.1. The sequence continues at coordinate 10,126 of JAOUAE010000033.1, forward strand.
AACCCCATTAAAATTAGTAAAAAAAGAAAAAAGTGAGGTTGTTGGAGCTTAGTCTAATGTGCTGACAACCTTAACAACGCAAATGTTTCCACTGTCAAGAGTAGTCATTTGTACGGCTAATGCTTGATGTACTTTAGTTGCACCAGTATCCTCCAAAGTGTATCTATCTCCAGATAAAACAGCTGTTGAATCTGCAAACTCAGGATTGGGGAAAGCTAGACATGTTTCCCATGTTTTATTACCTTCAGTTACTGATTTTGTGAGAATTTTATGGCCATGCCATGTAAAATCTGGTCCTGGAGGACAATCGGGTTGTTCATCAGGATCATCACAGAAATCATGAGATGCAAATGCGAAGGCTCCAGCATTTGTAACTAGAACAATTGCGAGAACATCTCCTGCATCCTCTGGTTGTGTTTCACCGGCAGTTCCCCTAACAGTAACATATGGATCATCATTTTCATCCATTCCCATACTTGTTAAGATAAGATGTGGTGAGGCTGCATATACTGGGTTTGAAATCATTGCAATTGCAAAAGCAGCTGCTAATGTTAACCCTAGAATCGGTTTTGTATTAATTGGTACAAGTTCCAAACATTGGATATTTAAGATAATATGCTGCATTATGCAATTATGATATTAATTGAATTGATCGCAAAAAAGATCAAAAATTCTAGGGCAAAAAAATACCAATCCTCAAGGCTTGATGAAATATTCTATAACAAATTAGCAAATCCTATGTATAGTATGATAAATTAATCATTGATCGAGTATTTTACCAAAATGGTAGAGGGTTTTGAGAACAAATTTGCACAAAAAATGTGCGTTTCAACTATATACCAAAAAACTGCACAGATTTTGTGGCAAGGATAGGTCTAGTATTGGTACTAGGAGTGGTAATCTCAATAATGGCAGTTTCTATGTACATGTATGCAGAAAATAGGATTAACATAATTGAGGCAAACAGTGGCGACAAAGTCAAAGTAGGACCCGTAGAGTACACCATAACCTTTGAGGGAACACATGAGGGAGACAAGGAAACACAGCCTGAAAACACGTTTGTTCATATTGGAATTGTTGCAAAAAATATCAGTGAAGAGAGAACATTGATGTCAGAAGGCCAGTTCTACATCATAGAAGACAAGACAAAATATGAGGCAGTGTATGGGGAGTTTTCCTCAAAAGATTTACTCTCAGAATGGCTTGAACCAGGCAAGGCAATAGAAAAAACAACACAGTTTGACATTCCCTTTGATGAAGAAAAACAGTACAACGTAATCATAAGGCCACAAAAAGAGCAGACATCTGTTGATACTGCAGTTGTCTGCATTACTAATTGCGAACAATAAATTCAACAATATCAAAGAAATGCAGCCTAATTTTCTATGATTTACCATTGTTGGTTTGATATATTTCTAAATTCGAAATTAGAAATATACCAAATTACTCACTCATCTTCAACTCAGGCAAGACAAAGACTTTGTCGGGCTTTATCTTCAATATCACCCTTTTTTCATCATCACGCTTGAAGGGATAGTGGTCTCTTTCCA
>JAOUAE010000149.1 GCA_029861085.1 Candidatus Nitrosopumilus sp.
CCTGATTTTGACAGGGCATGGGCGCAAGTGTTAGGATGCTCCCATCGGGATTTGAACCCGAGTCTTTGGCTTGAGAAGCCAAAATGCTTAACCGGACTACACTATAGGAGCTTGTTAAAAAACAAATTAAATCTCAATTTAAAGGAAATGTTTTGACTTTGCATGAATTTGTAAAACTTTGTGAGTTAATTCCTTTATAGAAAAATCTTAACTAGCAAATAATATGGATATTAAAAAATTCGTTGAAAACTATGAATTATCTGATTTTCCAATTGGATTGGGCGGATGTAGGATTTCTGATCTATGTTTTGATTCTTGTGATTATGATGTTATTGTTTTTGATGAAAAACCAGAACAAGAAAAAATAATTCAATTTGATGATGCCTTTGTTATGATTCATCATGCATCCTTGTCTGAAACTAGATCCAATAAACTTCTTCAATATGATAAATTACAAATAATACGTGATGAATCTTGGGATTTGCAAATGTTTCTTTCTAAAATACGTGAAAAACACGCTTTTCTATTTTCTGATTTCGCAAAGAATTGTTTGATAGAATCTTTGTTTTGTTGCCAAAAAACTAAAGAATCCATTCAAACTTCTAATGTATTTGCACCATGTTGGCAAAAATGTGCGACTTACTATTTAGCTGATGCTATATCTTCAATAAACCATCAACGATCAAGTCCTTCTCATTTGCTTGATTCATTTCGAAAATTAGAGAAAAGTTCAATCAACGAGCATATTTCTATTGTTACTCAAACAGTAGGAATTGAACGAGCTACTCCTACATTACTTGAGCGAATGCTAAAATCGACAATTGGTTTTTCTGATTTGATTGAAAAAAATAACCATTCTAAAATAATTCAACAAAAATATGATTTCTTTGTAAAAAACTCAATGCTTTCAGATTGCTATTTCTATTTGGGTTATGTAAATAAAGAAAATTTTATCAAAATCAAGGATACCTTAAATCGTGAACAGGATCTTATTTACATTCTAAAGGTTGCTTTTGATGTTGAGGCTAACACAAATCTTCTTCAGCAACAATCAGATCTTATTCGAAAATCCTGTAATGATATACTAGGGATTATTTCAAGTGCGTAATGTTCTGTATGCATGTACTAACCTTTTAAAATAAGTACAAACACTGATTTATCATGGTAGATCAAGCATGTGGATGCGAAGCCGCTAGTGGCGATCCAGATTATGAATGCGATTGTGCAATGCAAGGTCATTGTATCTGTAGCGCAGACTGTCAATGCTCAACAAGCGTTTGCAAAGAAGCTGTCGGACAAAACTAATTCGATAGTAACTTAAAACCTATTTTTATTTTTTAATTATTCGTCTTCTTGCTCAAAGCCCCATGATTTTACTAATTCTTTTTGGAACTTGTCAGATTGTTTCTCATCTAATGCAAATCCGCAGTTTTTATGAGTTGGAACTACGGCCATTCCATCAAGTTTGAATTCTACTTCAAACAAATGGATTTTTGAGCATTCGCACATTTCTGGAATTTCTGTACATATTCCTCTATATTTGCTTATTTGAATATCATATTGCCTGCTTATTTTGTCCTTTTTTACATAGTTGAATAAGGTTTAACTATCCGTTTTGCTAATTTTTTCTTAGATTTGAGCAAAACATCACTATTTCTTCCAATTATCACTGTATTGCTTTTAGGTTCATTGTTGGTTCCATCAGCATTCGCACAATTCGAATCTGGAGGTGTTGATTTAGAAGGTTCGTGGTATGCAGGTGAAGGTCTCAAGCACGGGGATTTCTTTTCTTACTCTATGTGTCATGTAGATTACAAGGAATGTGCTAATTTTGAAATGGATATGTGGATTAAAGATGATAAACAAGTTGGAAGCGAAACTAAATGGTTAGCTGAAGTTGTAGTCTATGATGGAAATAAACGCATTGTAGGTGAAATGGAGTTAGGAAAAATTGCTCCAGAACCAACCGGTGGCAGTGAGGAACTTGGTCTTTACCGTGGGGCATTCAAATCTTCTGTAGTTTGGTTATCTGCATTTGCAACATCTGATGATAGTTCTGGAGGAAAAGGACCAAAAGAATTCAGAGATGTATCTTGGGGGAAAATTGGAAACATTGGAGGAGAACAAGTAATTCCAATGGCACTTGAAACAATCACTGTTCCTGCAGGCACTTGGGATACTGTTCAGGTGGGATGGAAAACTGGCGGAACTCAAAATAAAGTTTGGATTGTTGATGATTTTCCATTTCCAATAAAAGCTATTACTTACACTCATGTATCTGAAGGAATTCCTCCAACTGAATATAATTTTGAATTATTAGATTACAAAGAAAATGTTCAAGTAAGTCCGTTTGCAGGTGTTACTTCTACTGTTGACGAATTTGCAGCTGCAGGTTGTAGTACAAATTTTCAAAAAGAAGTTAACATAAAAAAACCTACACATAACTTTGATTATCAAGTTCACATATTTTATGGCCCAGAAGATCCAGTTGAAGGATGTGAGATGCAATGGCTTGTTAATTTCATTAGCAAGTATGATGACACTGAATTTTTAAATCAGGTACAGTTTGATATTCTAACTGTTGATGATAATTTCACTCCTGTAAGATCTCTTGCACAAGAGGAAGGCAGACAATATCTCTACTCACCATCTGGACAAGCTATCATTGATATGATTGTCAAAGAAAAACCTGGCATTGCAAAATATGTAGTATGGATTTATGGGTTGTCTCCTGAGGGAATTGCACCTTCAAGTGCTACTGATTATTTGGAGATAGAAATTCCAATATATGCATCTGATGACCCAGTTCCTGTCGAAGAAACTCCTGCTCAAAAAATCCCTGATTGGATTAAGAATAATGCTGGATGGTGGGCAAATGGTGACATAGATGATGATTCATTTGTTCAGGGAATTCAATTTTTGATAAAAGAAGGAATAATGAAGATTCCACAAACTGCTCAAGGTTCTGGTGGAAGTATGGGTGGTATTCCTGATTGGATTAAGAATAATGCTGGATGGTGGGCAAATGGTGACATAGATGATGATTCATTTGTTCAGGGAATTCAATTTTTGATAAAAGAAGGAATAATGAAGATTCCATAGTCTGCTCAAATCTCAAATTATTCAGATTCAGAGCATAAATCTTGGCATGACTAAAAAACCCAATTTTTCATGTCTTACATTCAAATTATTGGGGTTTGAAAGATATTTGATAAGAAAATGGTGGGTCTTTTCAAGAAGCCAAAACGACATCTGAAGAAATTGCTTAAAGAAGGTGAGTATGATGAGGCTGTTGCATTTGGAAAGAATTTGGAATCTGAGTATTCTGATGATCCTGACTTTATGTTCATTATGGGCAGTGTTTATTTTATTGTGGATGATGCACAAAAGGCACTTCCTTATTTTGAAAAGGCTTTTCAATTAAACAACAATGATGTTGAGCTATTAACTTTGAAAACTAATGTGCATTTGGCCCTACAACAAAAAGATGAAGCCATTGATTGCTGTGTACGCATAATTGAACTTCAACCAAAAAACTCTGAAGCTAAAAAATTACTTGATGAACTTGAAAGCCTCTAAATTATAAAATCAC
>JAOUAE010000150.1 GCA_029861085.1 Candidatus Nitrosopumilus sp.
GTTTTCAGATAAAAATGGAAAAATTTCTGAGAGTTCATTTAGAATACCTTCAGATGCAATTTCAGGAACATGGAAAATTAATGCAAAAAGCGGATCAAACTTTGTCAATACAGAAATCCAAGTATTAGCATTGGTTCAAGAAGGACTAGTTATACAAGTGGGAGAAGGACAGGATATTCCAGGATATGGAAAGACAATAAACATACATGTTTTTGGAGCACAAAACACAGTTGTTATTGAAATTATTGCGGAAGATGGTGAGATTATAGAGGAACTCTCATTTCCAGCATCAAATGAAGGTGAAATCAATCAACCATGGATTATTCCTTCAGAGACTGAACCTGGAACATATACAATTAAAGTTGCAGATGCATTCAATGATGCAGAAACAACTTTTGAAATTCAATGATATCAAACAATTTTATTTCAGCTAATCTGATGAAATGTAATGAATCTAAAAGACAAAATATCAGAGTATCCAAATTTTCCTAAAAAAGGTATTTTATTTAGAGACTTCAGCCCAATTTTAAAAGATCCATCAGCATTATCCTTTATTGCAGATGAATTTTTAAAATATTTCCACCCAAATGATATTGATATTTTTGCAGGGATTGAATCGAGGGGATTTATCCTAGCCTCAGTTTTAGCCTCAAGATACAACAAAGGTATGATAATGATTAGAAAAGCAGGGAAATTACCTGGAAAAACTACTAAATTAGCATATACAATTGAATATGGAAAAGATACCATAGAAATTCAAAAAGATATCATCAAAGAAGGAGAAAAAATACTCATTTGCGATGATCTACTTGCTACTGGCGGTACAGCAAAAGCATCTGCAAAATTAATTGAAAAAAGTGGTGGAAAAATTTCAGGATTTGCATTCATAATTGAATTGACAGATCTTAATGGAGTCAAAGGAATTAGTAAATACAATTGTAAATCATTGGTGAAATACTAATGGAAAAAGATGTAGAAATAGGAATTTTTGGCGGTACTGGGATTTACGATTCAGGCTTACTAGAAAGTCCACAAGAAATTGATATTGATACCCCTTATGGAAAACCGTCAGATACAATAACAGTTGGAATGTTCAATGGAAGAAAAATTGCATTCCTACCCAGACATGGAAAAAAACATACTATTCCACCACATATGATTAATTTTAAAGCAAATATTTGGGCATTCAAAAAATTAGGAATTACTAGAATTATAGCACCTTCAGCAGTTGGAAGCCTAAAAGAAGAAGTGGAACCAGGACATTTTGCATTACCTACACAATTTTTGGATTTTACAAAATCAAGAGATGGTTCATTTTCAGAAGATGGAAGAGTCATCCATATTTCAGTAGCAGATCCTTTTTGCCCAGAATTACAATCATCGATTCTTCAAGTTACAGAGAATCAAGATATGAAAATACATAAAGAATGCACATATGTCTGTATTGAAGGTCCACGATTTTCAACTAAAGCTGAATCAAAATTCTATAGGACCACAGGAGCAGAAATTATCGGTATGACGCTTGTTCCAGAATGTCAACTTGCAAGAGAGGCACAGATTTGTTATGCTTCAATTTCAACAGTTACAGATTATGATGTTTGGGCTGAAAAACCGGTCACAGCTAAAGAAGTTATGGAAACACTTTCAAAAAATGTAGAGAGAACAAAGAAAGTATTGACAGAATTAATAGACAAAATTCCTAAAACTAGAAATTGTTCATGTGAGAAAGCATTAGCTGAAGCAGAATTTTAGTCATTCATTTAACACACAAAAAAACTGTTTGAATTATTGTTAATTTGAATTAATTCTAAACCTTAGCTAATCTAGTATGATCAAGGTTGAAATCTTCAAAGTTCTAATCCAAAAGATTGGGCAATATTTGCGAATTTTGCATAAGACTCTAAATACTGTCTGCCTTTTTGAGTAATAACAAAGGTGTATTTTCCATTAAATTCAATTTTGTTAATTAAACCAGAGCCAATCAAATTTGATACTAATTTTGATAATCTGGAATGTGGTACATTGGCCTTTGAAATTAGGGCCGTTGTTTTAATTCCCTCCTGGCCTGACTCTTCAGCAGCAGTCAAAAGATCTCCAACAATCTGCATACTTGTTCTGTATGAAACCATGAAAAGGATATCAAATCTTATCTTATATAGATTGGTATTATTTACCAACCATTACCATTTATTACCAATAGTTTATATTGTCACTATCGGAATTGCATGATATGAGCACACAAACTCAATCAAGCAATGTATATTCAGTATGCAAGCAAAATGTTCAAAAATACTTTGAGAATATTTCAAAACTTACACCTCAATATTTTCAAGCAGCAACAGATTTGCAAAAAGAATGTATGAATACATGTGAGAAAACAATCGATGCTTCAGTATCCATGCAACAAGAATTTGCAAAAAAATCTGGAATCACAACCGATATTCCTGATTCTGCAAAAACTGCAATTGTAGATACCAACAAGCAAATTGTCCAAGCAAGTACAATAAACAATCAATTGGTAAAAACCACCATTGATGCAACCGTACAAAATTTGAAAACATTTAATGATAACGTAAATGCATTTGCTGATTTAAACAAAAACATCATCCAATCTTGGATGACTCCATTCACACAAAAAAACTAGTGTGATTGTTTTTTCTTTTTTTCTAATTTGATAATACTATTATTTAATCGTCAAAAGACCGCTATTTTTTATTTGATGTCATTCTAGAGTTTTGCTAATCGAGCTAAGCTAAGAACTCATCAGTGTAAAAGAACAGAGTTCTCAAGTGATTAAAGATCTAATTTTTATTACAGAAAATTTAGAGGAAGAATAATTAGAAGAAATTTTCACAAATGAAAAACTTGATCCTTTACTAAAAGCAATTTTGAGTAATAGAAGTAAAAGAGTATTCAGGATTACGAAATTATTCTCATATCTTGCATTTCAAAAAATTGTAGTGGAACTGCCAAACGATGTTGTAAATAATTTAGGAGAGGATATTGGGAAACCTGGATTTTTGCAAAGTTATTGACAGATTACTCAGGCAAACCACTAGTGAGATAATCTAAAGAGATAATTTTTCATGCATACAATGGTGCCTGGATTTTCATCTTTAAATCAGATAAAGTACCACTAAAATTGATCAAATGAGTGTGACTTGGAGAGAAAGACTAAGCCAAAGGAGACGGGAAATCGGAATAGAAGGCCCAGAATATGACTACATACAAAGATACATTGAGTCCTATTGCTCTGAGGCTGACCGCTTATGTAAAAAAATCGATATGAACAAGACAGTCGATGAGGTAATAGACTCTATGAAAGATGAAAAGTTTGATAAATTTACCAAAGGAGTAATTGGTTCTATTCACAAAAAGAGAGGGTATGATCCTGATGATGACAGTAAAAAAGAGATTACTATTTCAAATTAAACAAAATATTTAGGAAAAACTTATTCTGAGACGCAATAAAATTACTATAAAGTTTATTTAGTCATCAACAAACGATTCTTTTTTGAGTCCTTCTGGAAGAGTTAAATCTCCTTGA
>JAOUAE010000151.1 GCA_029861085.1 Candidatus Nitrosopumilus sp.
AATTTCTAATCATCACACATGATGCAGAAATCTTTGAGGATTCAACAGTTGAACAAATTTACAAATTTGAGTCATCTGAACAAGGTAGTAAAGTTACGATTCTTTAGGTAGCATCAACAATGAGAGTAACCACATCTTGATTTTGATTTTCACTAAATCTCAAAAAAAATACTGAACAAGCAATGATTTGATTTTTTAAGGATATGTATAGTTCAAAAATATTGAATGATTTTGTTGCTCGATGTAGAAAGTGCAAATCTAAAATCATTATTCCTGATCAAGGGCCATGCACAGATTTAGAATATATGGATTACATTAATGCATATGACAAACAATGCAAATGCGGAAGAAATGATTGGGAATTAATATCATCATAGAATCAATTCAAACTAATTCAAAGAACTATGTGATGAAAAAATACTAAAAAAATTTAGTTAAAAAATTTAGGTCACAATTACTTTTCCAGTCATCCAAGGATGAACCATGCAGAAATAATCAAATGTTCCTGCTTCATTAAATGTAAATTCGAAAACAGATCCTGACTGGAATATGCCAGAGTCAAATACACCAGTCAATCCGGCATTTACAGTCCCACTTGTTACAGTATGAGCTGCAGAGTCATCATTTATCCAAGACACTGTTGTACCTGATGCTATAGTAATTTCATAGGGCAGATAACATTCGTCTGTATCTTCACATCCTGGAACAGCAGATCCCACAGGAACTGAAACTATTGCAGTCATTTGTAATGCTTCAGGTTCAGGTAATGCTTCAGGTTCGGATTCTTCAACAACTACCATTTCTTCAACATCATTGACAATAACTTTTCCAGTCATCCAAGGATGAACCATGCAGAAATAATCAAATGTTCCTGCTTCATTAAATGTAAATTCAAAGGTCAAACCAGACATAAACAAACTAGAATCAAATATGCCATCATATCCATCAGAAATATTTCCACTAGTTACAGTATGAGCGGCACTATCAACATTATTCCACTCTACAGTGTCACCAGGAGAAATGGTAATAGAATAAGGCAAGTAACATTCGTCTGTATTTTCACATCCAGGTGTTCCAGAACCTTCAGCAATGTTTACTGTATGAATTCTAGTTGCAATAGGTAGTGTAATTGTCAGTTCAGATTCGGGTTCAGATAGGAATTCCGGAACAACTGTCATTGTAGATACAATTCCTTTTGGTTCAGTGATTTCATCGCCATGGCCCAATCCCTGAAGGATAACTTGAATTTCAATTGGAGATTCACTCAATACAGTTGTTTCATGAATTGAATGCATTCCAGGATGTCTATGTGATCCTGGATCAGATAGAATGGTATCGCCGTTTTGTTTTACAGAAATATCATAATTTACATGATCAACAATATTTTTATCATCATCTCTAAATTCAACTTCAACAAGTAAAGTTTCACCTACAATTGCAGTTTTTGGCATAATGTAGGAATTTACAGAAATTTGGATAGGTTCTGGTTCAGAAGCCAAACATTCACCTTGATAATCTAATTTAACATCAGCAGCATCTAACACACACATATTGCCATAAGTTTCTCCATCTACACCACACATAGGATCCCATTGCATGGTACAAACAGTTGGCTTCTCTTCAGCAATTATTATTCTTGGTTCAATTATATCCCCAGGATCCATAGCTATGAATCCAATAGATATTGCAACAAGAACTCCAACTATAGCTATTACCCAATATGAAAGATCCAATCTCATCCACCTGTTAACTTTGCAAAGTTTTCGTTCTTACTTAACTTTTCCATAAACTCAATATTAGATAGGGCAACAACTGCAGATTCCACGACTGGTTTTTCAGAATCGTTTAATGCTTTTTCCAGAGTTTCCTTTGCCTCTTTGGAACCAACAACACCCAAAGCAATAGCAGCCTCATGACGTACAAACATACTTGGATCATTAAGCGTTGCATCAGCTAATGGTGGAATTGCACTGGAATATGACATCTGTCCTAATGCAAAAGCAGCCTCATGTCGAACCAATTCATTTTCATCATTTTTTAAAACTTTAGCAATGTATGGAATTTTATCTTCTCCTCCAAAATCAACTAAAATACAGGCAACTCTAGTTCTTACCACATAATCAGGATGTTCTAAAAGAGAAACAAAATACTCAGTATCTTTTTCTTCATATTTTGATTCCATCTCCGCAAAAAGTGATAGTCTTTCATTTGTGACTGCCTGCAATTTATTTTAAAAATTTGTGTGTCCTATATTAGGTTACTTTTTGGAAGAACTCATTATTCTCTAGTGTGATAATATAGCCTGATCGACTCACCATTTTGTATTATGATTTTCAAAGGTTCTTTCCATAATAAAAAACAGATTAATAAAAAATTAGATGACATTGCCATGTATATTATATTTCTAGTATAATCCCACTATGAATTACAAATTATCTGAATAGAAAATATGCGAATTGGTCATAGATTAAAAAAAATTGTACTAAATGGATAGTAACCAAAACCACTTTGTTGCCGATTGACAACAAATCATTACAGCATCGTTTACGCCTAGTAATGTTTGGAATTACTTGATTGCTATCAATGTAATGAAGCAATAATGGAATAAAAAGTCAATTAAGAAGATCATTAACATTTGTTTGTCATTTACATTATTTCTGAACAAGATTAAACCCAATTCAAATTCTGAAAACGTAAGGTAGATTTGTGTATGATTCCTGTTTAGTTACTAGCAACATCATGTCATACATCAACAACTGTTGAAAAATGATAATTTGTTATTGCCATGCATAGACACAACAGAAAACCCATTGTGGAATGATACTTGATGTGTTGAATGTTGAGTTTTAGTTGTTAATTGGGGTAGCAGATTCCAGGCATGGAGTCTATCTTATCTTTAATCATCATAGTTAAGAGTATTGTAATTTTGAGGTTGCAAGGGTCTCAAATATTGAAAAAACTAAACCTTTTTTGATACTTCTTTTGTAATCTCAGTCAGAACAGAAACAATGATAAAAATTTGATTATCTCATTACTTTCTTTCAACATTCAAAGTTACGACAATTTCAGTTTGATCATTATCAAGGTCATCATCCAATACAATTCCTTTGTCAAGAAGTTTGAATTCATCAATCAAAGAACCATCCTCACTAAATGTTCTAACTAGTTTGCTTTTTGGGAGAACATACACATCACTAGAGTCGTGATATACTTTGACCGATTCACCATTTTTTATTATAATCTTCAATCTATTCATCAAAGTAAAATTAGATAATAAAAAGTAAGATTACTTTGCAATACAAAAAATTTCATGATCCCAATTTACAGATTTAGGATTATCGAACATAGTTTTGTTACAGTTGTAAAATCTAATAAATCCATTTAATCTCCAAACATAAGGATCCAATGTAGTCTGTTCATGAACAGTATTTGAGAATAAAAGAAACGATCTTTGCATAAACATCATACACATTAGAAGTAATTAATGTCACTTTCCACTATTGAGATATCTATTTAATGGAAAAAA
>JAOUAE010000035.1 GCA_029861085.1 Candidatus Nitrosopumilus sp.
ATTTTACATGGTATACTATCCATACGTGATGTATACCTTCAACGAGATCCTGCTTGGAAAATTGGTCTCCCCAAGTTTGATTTATTTTGTTTATTTTGAGATGATTGATGATGTTCTGTTGTTTACTTTCATTCCTGCGATAATTCTAGGTATTTTAGCAGTATTTGTTTCTGAAAGAGCAGCAAAAAAAATTTTGGGATTTAATATTTCATAATTAAATTCTTGCTAACTGTTTCATGGGTTTGATGAGTTTTATCGTTAATTGTATTCTCTTGGATCACTAGAAAATTCATTTCATCAATCATGATTTCAATTTTGAGGGTGTGTGGATTGCTTTGAGGACTTCACATGTGAATATAGTTTGGAATCTATGATTTCTTGTTAAGTTTACTTGCTAACATTGTCATCAGAGATTCTTTTTGATATTCAATTCCATGGATTTGAGTCATGTGTTTACCAAACTGTTCAAGTAAATCTTGGGATTCTACGTCAATTACAAAATCACACCCAAAGCCATAATCTGAGCATTTTAGTTGTGTCATAAAGTCAATTTTTCAATTACAGTATTTAATGGACGAACTGGTTTTAATACTAGTGCTAATTCCTACATCCAGTGTTAAACAATCAATTTTTTGCATATATAATATTCCATTTCTGTTAAAAATTAACAAACATTATTCAAATATGACTAGATAGATCAGACATTTTTTCTCCCAGAAATTATCACCATGAAAAAATTTGTAGTGAACTTTATAACGTATGAAAAATGGAATTTGTTAATTGACTAAAATTCCAAAAACCAAAATTACAGTTCCCGTATTAGCTGCTGCAACCATTTTTGCAATCACAATGATATCATTTTCTCCAATTAATGTTAGTGCCGAATATGGGCAATTCACTATTCCAGAAATTTCAGGAACGATTGAAATCACTGAAGAATCTGAAGATTATTCTGATAAATCACCAATTGCACTAAGTGTTGCAATGGCAGTGTCTGAAAATTCTGTTGAAAATGGAAAGGCAATGTGGGGCAAACTTGATGTTGTCCAAGGATTCTTAGTTTACAAAATTGGAGTTTTAACAAGTAATGATATTTTTCATAAATCTGTAGTTGATGCTGGAAACGGTAAATTGCTGTATGTTTCAGATGGAGTCTCAAAAGATAACTGGAAACATACAAAACATTCTGATAAGGAATCCCATAAAAAATGGAAAGATCATTATGCTGACTTGACTCCTGAGCAAAGAGAAATTAAAAAACAACAATGGGGTGAAGTAAAAGACGCATTCTTTGCATTGTCCATTGATGAGAGGGCAAAAATGATCATGCATTTTATGTCCATGAAAATGCAGTTAGAGACTTTGTCTGATGAGGAAAAAGATGCTAAAAAACTGGAGATGAAATTGATGATGCAAGAACTATTGCCATTGTCAGTTGAAGAAAAGACTCAAAAATTACGTGAATACGTAAATTCCCTTTGATTTAATTTTCAATGGATAGCATTTTTTGTAATTTATACAAAGTTTACACTAATTCTTACTCTGATTGCTTATTGAATTTTTCAAGATATTTTAGAGATACAGTTTGAGTTCAATTCTTTGAGGACTGAGATAATTATTTTGGGCATAAAATGAATGTAGATTAGATTTGCCTCACATTTGGGTTGCATCTGGCAAAAATGGATATATGATCACTCTTGATATCCGTCATAGTTGATTGGATTTTGAACGTCTTTATGAATAACTAGTCTGATTTTATATTTTTGATTTCTTTTTCGATCTTTGTTTCGGCAAATCTTTTTTCCAGTCTTTTCATTATCTTATTTTAATTGCTCTCAATAATTATTGCTGTATGGTGTGGGGGGAATTCATCAATTTTTCTTGGGTTGCTGATTTGTGTTGATTGGGTTTTAAAAGTTAGCACCAGTCTAAAAATTACCCCTGGGTTATATTCTGCAAAGTGTAATTAACAATGAAAACAAATGCAACAAACAACAAACAAGAAAACACCACAGCTAAAGTTTCTAGCAATTGTGGCTGTCGCAGTTTCAGTGACACTAGTTTTTACAATTACCCCTTGGAATATTTTTCCAACTCTGGTGACTGAAGATGTAGCAGTAATCACAGTGTCAGATTATGGCTGTGTTGGTGAGTCTAGTGTCGGCCGTTCAGTTGTCGTTCCAAACTGTGATGCGCATGTAGGGGACATTGTTTCTGCAACATTTTACATTCCAGCGGGAGAAATCAACGGATACTTGGAGGAACTTGAAAGTAGACAAAATCCGATGGTAGATGCATGGGATAGAAACGTCAGTGGTACAGGGTTCTCACCATAATTTTTTTATTTTTTATTTTTATTTTTTAAATTATGCAACTTCCCATCTTGATATCTGATACTAAAAAATATTCACATAATTTTCCTATTTTATAAAAATTAAAATAAAAATTAGCACTAGTGAAAATATTTTCATTTATTCAAATAAGATGAATTGTATTTTTAATTAAGGTCAAATGTAATGGGTAGAACATGTAGAGGAATTTGTATAATGCACAAAGCAAAACCTGTTCCAAATAGAATCAGGTATGAAATTGGGCATAAGCGATGTACCTTCTGTGGAATTTTTCTTTCAATTAAAGATACAAGATGTATTTGTTGTAAGGCAGTTTTGAGAACAAAGGCTAGAAGCAGTAAAAACACTTGATTTTGTACCTAAACTGCTGGTTTGGCAATTTGTTTTTGATGCTGCATGAGAACTTTAGCCATAATCGACATATCTGTCGTATCTCACTTCGATCTCTTTGTTCTCCCCTGATCTTA
This sequence comes from Candidatus Nitrosopumilus sp., assembly GCA_029861085.1. The sequence continues at coordinate 2,819 of JAOUAE010000035.1, forward strand.
TCTTTTCATATTCTTCTTTTTTTCTAAATTCTATATACTTGCAAATATCTGCAAATTCCTCCTCCTCCTTGGAATATGAATCAAAGACAGGCTCGACTAGTCGTAAATATTCTATGGTTTTTTCTCGAAATTCCTCTCTTGTGGGTTTTTTGATTCCTTTCATTCGATACCAGACGGCAGTCCAACTTGCTCCTACCACATGTGGCAATAAATCAAATGCTCTTTGAATCTCAAAGCGTTCGTCGTTTCTCATGATTCCTGAAGAAACCTTGAAGCTGATTTTGCAAAATACGTCACTATCATGTCTGCCCCTGCTCTTTTGATAGAATGTAAAATCTCTAGTGTGATATCCTTTTCATTTACATAACCTAACTGGGAAGCAGCTTTTACCAATGCATATTCTCCAGAAACACTATATGCTGAAACTGGAATATTGAATTTTTTCCTGGTATCTGCAATCAAATCCAGATATGATAATGCCGGTTTTATCATTACGATGTCTACTCCTTCGCTGATGTCTGTTTCTACTTCCATCATTGCTTCTCTTGCGTTTGTATATGGAACTTGGTATGTTTTTCTGTCTCCGAATTTTGGAGCACATTCTGCAGCATCTCTAAATGGCGAGTAAAAGTTTGAACGGTGTTTTGCAGAATGTGACATTATTGAAACGTCTGTGAATCCTTCGTCATCAAGTGCTTTTCGTATTGCGGCAACTTGACCATCCATCATTGCAGATGGTGATACCGTATCCACTCCAGATTTAGCTTGACTAACAGCAATCTTTGCAAGTATGTCTAAACTTGTGTCGTTATCAATTTTATTTCCCTTGATAATCCCGCAATGTCCTGTAGATGTAAATTGACATAGACAAACATCTGCCATGATCACTATTTTATCGCCAAACTTTTCTCTGATTTGAGATATTGCCCTTTGAACAATTCCGTTATCATCAAATGCCGAACTTCCTGTTTCATCTTTTTGGGCGGGTATGCCAAAAAGCATAATTGCGGGAATTCCTAAATCAATAATTTTTTCTACTTCGTCATTTACTTCACTTAATGGCAGTCTCTCAATTTCTGCCATTGATTCTATTTTGACTCTTTCTTTCAAATTCTCTTGAACAAATACTGGACAAATGAAGTCTTTAGGAGAAAGAGTAGTTTCTTGCACTAGTTCTCTCATTTTATTTGATGTTCTCAGTCTACGAAGGCGTCTAGTTGGAAATGACATATTGAAATTCACTCTGGGTAAAATATAATCCTAGTCTGTTTGATCCTGTTTTTTATACTCAAATAGTTTGGTTGCCAGATCCAATATGTCTGGATTTCCTTGTTCTGATGCTTTTCTGATGTTGTTCATTGGTGTTGAAACAATGCTTTCTACAACCGCTTTTGTTAATTGATCAATTATCTTTATCTTCCTCTCATCTTTTTCATCAAGCATTTGAAGTGCTTTTTGCAATTCTTTTTCCCTTAGATTTTCTATGTTTTTGAATACGTTCTTTACAAGTGGTTCTGCATCTAATCGTTTCATTGAGGCTTCTAATACAGATACTTCTTCATTAATTATACTTTCAACTGTTTTCACCTTGTTTAATCGCGCATTCATGTTTTTTTCAACCATCTCTGCAATTTGATCCAGATTCATCAGTTTGACACCCCCTATGGTTGCCACTTTTTCGTCTACTGTTCTAGGGTTTGATAAATCCAGAATCATCATTCCTTTGCTTTTATTTCTCATTGCTTCAGTAATCCTTTCATTTGTGACAAGAAAATACGGTGCAGTCGTTGCTACAAAAATAACATCATAGTTGTCAAATCCTGAAAGAACTTGTTCAAATTTAATTGGATTTCCACCCATGGTTTCACAAAATGTTTCTGATCTTCTAATTGTTCTACTTGTAACATTAAATGAGTATCCTCGCCTTTGCAATGATTTTGCAACAAGTGTGGATACTTCACCTGTCCCAATTAGTAAAATTTGCTTTGTTTTTAATTCATCAATGTTTTCTTCTGCAAGTTTCACTGCCATGGAGCCAACTGAAATTCCACCTGCACCAATACCGCTGGTATTTCTAATCCTAGTTCCAATTCTAATTGCTTTATCAAATAATGTGTTTAGATGTTGACCTGATGCTTTTATCTCTCTGGCCGAAGTGATGGAGTTTTTTATTTGTCCTAAAATTTGCTCCTCACCCAATACCATGGAATCTAGCCCTGATGTCAGTTTCAGTAAATGGTGTAGTGCTTCTTGATTTTCTACACATTCCATGTTCTCGTTAAATGCATCCTCTTCAAGCCCTGTAATGGATGCCCATGTTTTTTTGATTTTGTTTAGATCGTATTTTTTTGATTTTCCAAATAATTCTATTCTGTTACATGTTTGAATGATGACACATTCATCTAATCCCGAATGATTTTTAAATTGTTCATATGCGTTTTCCATGTTTTTTATTGTAAATTGTTCGAGAATGTGAATTGGTGAATTACGAAAAGTAACACGTGCATTGATTATATTTTGATTCATTTCCAATTCCTCAATATTGTACTGGCTCGCTTTTCAGCTTTCTTCATCTGACCGTCTTTTATTAACTGATCAATCTCATTATCATTGATGATGCTACGTAGGCACTCCTTTCTTTGCTCTTGATTGGGAATTGTTTCTTTAGCTATCTTCCTTGCAATTTTTTGAATTTTGATCTGAGCGATATCCTCGTTTGTGATTATTTTTTTGAATATTTTTTCTGATCTATCTTTAATCTTCTTTGACATTATTGGACTTTTACCGCCTGTAAAAATTGCAATTTGAACTATGTTTTCAAAATCAATAATTGATGGATTTGAAAAGTCACTATCCTCAGGATTGTCTGAACTGTATGTTATGATTTTTTCCCTTTTCGCATCATTGATTATCTTTTGATTGATTTTTTTGTCATTAGTTGTTGTAATGATCATATCTGGTTTTAATTTTGAAATAAATTTTGTATCTGTAATTTTCTGTTTTATCAATTTAATTTTTTTAGCTTTGATTAATTTGTTAATTTGAGAATTTACTATATCACTGATTACTGTTATGTCGCAACCTTGTTTTAGTGTGGAATTGATTCTTTTTTGTGCCTCCTTTCCTCCACCTATGATGATTATTTTTTTATCTTGAAGATTAAGATCAATTATCATCGATCAAAGGCACTCCAGTTTCTATTTATGTATTAAAAATTATTACGTCAAATACTAGTTACATTTTTAATTGAATGGACAAGACATTGACTTATTGTCCTCTATTGATGAATCTGATAAAGAACTCTTAAATGAAATTCAATGGACTTTTCCACTTGTGACGAGACCTTTTGACACTATTGCTAAAAAATTTGATACTACTCCAGAAGAAGTCAAAGAACGCCTAAATCAACTCAAAGAGATTGGAGTTCTAAGGCAACTAAGTGCAATTTTTGATACAAGAAAACTTGGTTATACTAGTTCTTTAATTGCAATGGAAATTGAATCTGATCAATTGGAACATGTTGCAAGCCAAATTAATCGCCATCCTGGTGTCAGTCACAATTATGAACGTGATCATCAGTTTAATCTTTGGTTTACATTAGCTGTTCCTCCAGGATCTGATTTGAAAGAAGAACTTGAAAAATTTAATGTCCTAAAAGGAATTAAAAAAGTAAGGATGCTTCCAACTCTTCAATTATTTAAGATTGGTGTGAAACTTGACATGGTGGATGATAAGAAACATGATGTTGCACCAACAGAGGAAAAAAAAGAAATTAAAAATATTAAATTTGATCCTACAGAAGAAGACAAAGACTTTATTCGTGAATTGCAAAAAGATATGGAAATTATTGATGAACCTTTTGTAAATGCTGCAAAAAATCTTGGGATTACTGAAAATGAACTATTTAAAAAAATGAAACATTATGAAGAGATAGGAGTGATGAGGAGGTTTGCTGCTATCTTAAGACATAGGCAAGTTGGCTTTACTGCAAATGGTATGATTGTATGGAAAGTACCTGAGGATAGAATTTTACAAGTTGGAGAAACATTAGGTTCATTTCCACAAGTTAGTCATTGTTATGAGAGACCAACATATGATGACTGGCCTTACAATGTATTTTCTATGATTCATTGTAAAACACATGACGAGGCTCATGAAATGGCAAAAACTATTCAAGACCAAATTCATGTAGATGAATATCAGATTCTTTTCAGTTCTCGTGAATTCAAGAAAACTCGAGTAGAATATTTCGTTGAAAGTTCTTTTAGCTTAGAAGAAACAGTCCCTGCCTCTTAGAATTCGTTCTCATCATGTCCCACGACATGAATTGTACAAAAATACTGATCGTTCATGTTACAATAGTATTGCGAGTCGTCTCCACATTCTTTACATGGTGGCTTTTCATCTAGCTCTGAAAGTTTACTGTGGTATACTTTACTTCTAGTCGTAACACCTGAATCCTTGTAAATTCTAGTTAGATTTGAATAGTATTCTAATTCTTCAGGATTTAATTTCTGATAATTTTTAATTTTCTTGATCATTGACTCCCATTTCTTGTATTTGCCTATCTTGGCAATCTTCATTCTTTCAATAACTTCTAGCGTTTTTTCTAAATCTATTGGGTTGTCCATTTACAAACTAATTTGCTTGAGGTGTTGCTTTTAATTCGTATGAAGGCCAAGTATTGTACAATTCCTCTACTTCTTTCATATCTGAATCTGAAATATGTTTTCCATCTGACATTTGGGCATAATTGACAACTTCTTCTTCACTGATCATAGTTGGAAGTACTGTTGCAAATCCTTTCTTTGTCATCATAAACTTCATTGCAAATTCTGTAATGTTTAACCCGTTTCTATCTGCAATTGGTCTGAACTGTTCAACTTTCTCTAATGATGCTTTAAGCCATTCTCTTTTCCTTACTGATCTATGATCATTGTCATCAAATTTTGTATCTGCATTGACTTTACCTGTTAAAATCCCTGATGCTTCTGGGACTCTAACTAAAATTCCAACATCTTTTTCTTCTGCTTTTCTCATCAATTCATTTCCTGGAGTCTGTTCCAGAATATTGTACACTGTTTGAACTGCACTAAGATTTGGCTTGTCCATTGCTTCCATGCCTTCTTGAGTCCATCCTATTGCAGGACCTAATGCAATTTGATATGTTTTGATGGAACCTTCTTTGATAAAACTATCTAATACGTTGAAAATAGAATCATTTCTTACGTCTTTTAATTTTGGATTATGTACACCATACATGTCCACATGATCTGTTTGTAATCTTTCTAAACTATTTCTTAATGCCATTCTTGTATAATCTTCATCAAATCTCTGTGGAAGTTCTTTATGTCCTATTTGTTCAACGTCACTAAAATCATAACCATATTTTGTAGAGATAACAATCTCGTCTCTCATATCTTTGAAGACATCGCCGATTAATTTTTCACTTAAACCCTTGCCATACAAATCCCCAGTTTCAAAGAAATTAATTCCTACGTCATATGCTTTTTTGAGCATTCTTTTTGCTTCATCTTCCTCAATTTTTTTACCCCACCAATCAAGAGCGATGGCCCATGCACCAAATCCAATCTCTGAAATTTCAATGTCTGTTTTTCCTAGTTTATTGTATTTCAAAACTATTTTTTGATCTAAAATTTCAGCATTTATGTTTATCCAAGATTTGCATCTGTGATACTTGATTTTTAAATAATTTGAAGGCTTATCCTAAACTGGAAATCATTGAGACGATGTCTTTTTTCACACAGACGATCATCGGTATGTCGTTTTTAACATATGATGATACTTCTGTTTCCCTCAAATCCATGATCAAATCTTGGAAATCCCTAATGTCATCCACTTCAAATGCTAGCATGAAATCTTCATCATGAATTCCAAAAGAGTATGTGGTATTGAGAACAACTTGTGGATATTTTTTACTAACTTCAATATGTTCATCCATAATTTTCTGTCTTTTGTCTTGAGGTAGCAGATACCATTCTCTTGTTTTTGTAAATGGATAAACTATAACGTGTTTTTTTGATTCCATTCCAGTTAGAAAACCATGCTCTTTTCTTGCTCCTTGGACGTAAATTGAAGGCCTAGTACATGAGAGATAAGTCATTGATGGAATAATGTATTTTCCAAAAACAGTCTTGTAGATTTTTTCAATTACTTTTTGAATCTCTTCAATTGATTTTCCTGCAAACCAAAACAAAAAATCAGCATCATCTCTTAGGCCTAAATTTGAATATGTTCTAAACATTATTCCTGAATTGTTAATTACATTTTCCACCTCTTTTGCAGATTCTTCCTTTGCTAGATCTGCCATCCATCTCCATTTTGGATCTACTTTGAAAAATGAAAAGTTGAAATAATATTGTTCATCTTTTTCTGACATATTATTTTTAATTTTGAAACCCTATTTAAACAAAAACTAGATTTTCTATTAAAGAATCTCGATAATTTTTTCTGATGATTTATGTCCTGATTTTATTTGAACCAAATTTGTTGATATTTCGAAATGTTTTGCAATTTTTTTAATTAACTCTTTGTTTGCTTCTCCTTTGATGGGTTTTGATTTTATTCCATCCTGATTTGATTCTCTTTTATTTCTAGAAATTCTTTAGAAAATTCTACTTGAACTTTATAAATCACTAATTTTTTAAAAATACACTCTGGTTAAATTTGAGTCGGTTGAGTGAACAGTCAGTTTTTTTAAATAGGTTTTTTTGCAAAATCTCTAGGCATTCATGTTGGGTGTTAAATCTGAATAAATTTGATTATGCTGATTGTTCCAAAGCCCATTCATAGCCTTCTGCTTCTAGTTTATCTGCAAGGGATGCATCACCTGTTTTCAATACTTGACCTCTGGCAAACACGTGTACAAAATCTAATTTGTCTAAGAATTTTAAAATTCTGGCATAGTGGGTAATTATGATTACTGTTGCATCTTTACCTGAGACTTTACTTATTGCTTGAGCTACTGATTGAACCGCATCAATATCTAATCCTGAATCTGGCTCATCCAAAATTGAAATCTTTGGTTTTAATACTGCCATTTGTAATACCTCTGCACGTTTTTTCTCCCCCCCTGAGAATCCTTCATTAAGATATCTTGAAAGAAATTCTTCTTTTAATCCAACTTTTTCTAGATTCTCTTTAAGATATTTTTGAAACTCTCTTACGGTGATGAAAACTTCTCTATCATCACCTTCAAGTGCTTTACTTAGAGAATTGTATGCTGTTCTAAGAAAATGGGAAAATCCTACCCCTGAAACTTCTGTTGGATATTGAAATCCTAAGAATAATCCTTTCTTTGCTCTTTCATCTGCAGATAAATCTAAAATGCTTTTTCCATCTAATAAAATATCTCCTTTAGTGACTACATATTTTGGATGTGCAAGTAATGTGTAAGCTAATGTACTTTTTCCTGAACCGTTTGGTCCCATAATTGCATGTACTTCCCCCGGACCTGTTTTCAAATTAACGCCTTTAAGAATCTCTTTGCCTTCTCTTGTTACGTGAAGATCTTTAATTTCTAACACTGCCATGTTGCAAATTATTTTGTTTCTATATATAATACAGACGAAATTTAGCTAATCCTAACGGGATTGCTAGATAATAAAATAAGAAGGAGGGGGGGTATAATTATTTGGCCAGAGATGGTCTCAAAGTAATTTTGAGTTTGTAGCATGTTAGAATTTCTTTACATCTATTTCTGATGGTAACTTCTGTTACTCCTGCAACACTTGAAACGTCTCTTTGTAGAACGTTTTGTCCAAGTAGAACTGATGCCACATACAGATATGCTGCGGCAATTCCATTTGGAGCCTTCCCATCAGCAATATTGCTATCTTTAGTTTTTTCTGCAATTTCCAAAGCCAGTCTTTCAACTCTGACTTCTGTTTGCGTCACATTTGCTATTTTTGAGATGTATTTGTCCATAGTTAGGACCGGGGCATGTACTTGTCCCATTTCCATTACCATGGTTCTATAGTATCTTGCTGCAAGTTTTGTTTTTGATTTAACGTCTTTTGACGGACAAATTCCTCGACAAATTTCTTCTAATGATCTTACTACATCACATTGTTTGCATGCCATGTAAATCGTAGCTACTGTAATGCTAACTACTGATTTTCCTTTCACATCAACATGTTCATCTAAGTTTCTGTATATCATAGAAGCAGTTTCCAATACGTTCTTTGAAAGATTAAGACCGTCACATGTTTCGCCCATTTTTGCTAAAACATTGGCAAGTCTTCTTTCTTTTGGTGAGGAAACTCTTACTCTTTGTTGCCACTTTCTGAGATTGTGCATTTGACTTGCAACTTCATGGTTTATTGTTTTACCGCTAAAGTCCTTTGCACTGATTGAAATCTCGGTGGTTATTCCCAAGTCATGTTGAGAATATGTTGTTTGTCCTGTTGCTCTTGCAAGCTTCATCTTGTCTTCAAAATTTGAGCTTATTGTTTCTGGACCATAATTTGCAATCTGATCATCGACGACAACGCCGCAACCAGAACAAATTATTTCACCATTCTGCATGTCATCTACTAATGTAGATTTACATTCAGGACAGTTTTGTTTTTCTAGTATGTTCATTATTTTTTTCTCCTAAATTTTTTTGGTTTATTAGCAGG